>JBJOPA010000138.1:0-24613 GCA_046051005.1 Bacteroidota bacterium | reverse complement strand
AACCTCTAATTTTTAGAACTCGACCTACCAATTTACATAATTTAACCTACTAATTTTTAGAACTCAACCTCTATTTTTTATAATTCAACCTACCAATTTTTAGAACTCAACCTCTAATTTTTAATAAATAATTTATAATAAATGATAATTAATAACAAGTAATGTTTACTTTATTATCTGTTTTTATTGTCAATTATTAATTAAAAAGGTCTTGAATGCCATTCATGGAAGACCCCCCCAGTATCACGGTGCTTTCTGATGTTATCTAATTGGTTTAGATGTTCATCAGAAACAAATTTGGCAGGTCTATTATGCAAATTCTCGTCAGCCAATTGAATACCCGTTCCCAAGTGCGCCATGTGTTGAACTTGTTGCGTAGCCCAATTTCCATATTTTTCGGTATCTGCTTTTGCTTTCCAACAACCATACAAAGCCAAATAGATATTGTTTTCCATAGAAAATGCCATTTCTTGTCGTTCTTTTGATGGATACCAATTCAACCACAAGAAGTGCGAAGGCGCGGGCGGTAAAGTGGCGGCTATTTGATGCAAATGGGGCATCAATTCATCAATACTGGCATTCGTCCACATGTTATCCACGCCCCAATGACTGTTCTCTGGATAATGCGACATAGCCGCTCGATACATATTTTCGATACCAATATCTAACAAAGGTGTTCTCAAGAAAGCCTTTCGCTTAATGGGACTATTGCGCATGAAAGCCGCTGCTTCTTGAAACTCATCTTTGGTATCGGCGAAGATAGTTGCCGTAGCTTCAATGCCTGAGCCCATGATGCCAAACATCTTTTGAGACATCAACATTTGAAACTCAACAGCTGACGGTACACTTGGCCCTACCTCATGCACCCATCTGAAAACGTGTTCAAGGTGTCGGATACTATAAACATGCTCCATGACACCTCGATATTTAGGCAACGGATATAGGCGAAGGTGAAAACGAACAACAACTCCGAAAAACCCACCACCCGAACCACGAGCCGCCCAAAACAAATCTGGATTCTCTGTTTTGCTGGCGTGAACAAGTTCTCCGTCGGCGGTAACGATGTCAATGCCGATGACACTTTCACAAGCCATTCCGAGCTTTCGACCATTCCAAGCGAAACCTCCTTGCAACAAATAACCACCAAGGCAAACGCCTTTACAATGTCCCGCAGGGAAAAAAAGGTTCATGTCATATAGTTCGCAAAGCAATACACTTCCTCCGACGGCAGGTCCAGCCGTTGCAGTAAGGTTGTCTCTATTAATTTCGTAATTGTCAAAGCATTCCATATTCATCAAAATACTATTTGGACGCAAATGATTTGCCGACCACGAATGTCCACCCGAACAAATGCTAACTTTCAAACCAATTTCCTTTGCATATCGAATGGTTTTGATAATGTCATCAATGTTTTCAGGAACGACCATCATTTCGGGTCGTCTTCCATAATCTCTTTTGTTAAAGAGTGTTTCCATAATAGCGGCATCGAAACCCAAATCCGCTTTTCGATAGATGTTTCCTTTAATTTGTAATTCTTTCATAATGATTTTTTAAATAAACAATTGATTAATGAAATGTTGAATAGAGTTGTGGCAACCTTGCTGCCAAATGATTCATTTCTTCCGCACAATGTGTCAAGAGGTCAATGGCACGTTGTTCAGGCAATTTGATGACTTGTTGGAGTATTTTGGATACCCCCCCCAGTATAAATCGGCTTTTTTCTCCTCTAATTTGAATATGTTTTCCTCCTACGAAGAATCTCGACCTCATTTCAGCACCGTTTGATGTTTCTCTGACATGATGCACCAACCAACCAAAGTCTATGGGATAATCTCGATAGCCCAGTCGTGCGCAAATGAAGACTTGTTGGTTCTTATTTTCAACAATTCGGCTATCAAAACCCAATGCTGTGGGTTCAATAAATTGAATGTTCGCTTTCTCCAAAGAAGTTCCGATATACTCTTCTATTTGTGAAGTTCTTCCGATATAGGATTCAGTTTTCAAATTGTCTTTCCAACGGGCATCTTTATGGGCTTTCGGATGCCAAATTTTGTATCTGTTCGCCTCCGAACCATGCCACCCAAACCACCAATGCCACATTAGGGGTTTTACATTTGGCATTTCGGTTAGCACGGCAACTTGAATAGAACCATCTTTTTCTAATGTGTAACCATTTTCGACGGCTAAGTAACCTTCTTTTTGCAATTGCGCGATGTCTTTCAAATCAGTCAAAGCTCCTTTTGGCATCGGAGAATGTTTCAATCCAAGCACAACTTGTTCTTGAATGGGTAAGATTTTTTCATCAAAGAATTGCGCATATGGCATTTGGCAATCGTTGGCATCATAGCCGATATATGTTTTCATCAAAATCGTTATTTTTATTCAACAAAAATGTCGAACACGTTTAAAAAAATAGACCTCCAAACAGGTCAAATGACAATGGTTTTCCTAAACAAACACTTTTATCAAACAAAAATGTTTGTTTAGGTTAAAAAATTTGACCTGAAAACAGGTCAAATGGTTTTGGAGAACACCCCCCCCAGTATAAACGCCCTAATTTTAGGTCTTCGCAGTCGGTGAAACTGTTTCATACCTTCTTCATCGCGTTTTTCTTTTAACTTAATATAAGGTTCGCCCAAATAAGCGACGGAACAGAGTGCATAAATATTCAAAATGAGGTCTTCTCCCGTAAAGTCTGGGTCAATTTTTCCATTTTGTTTCGCCTGCACGAGCAACTCGTCTAACTGCGAGGGAATGGTATCTTCTGGGTTTGTAGCCAACAAAGCCGCCATTTCGGGCGATTCGTTCAATATATTGATAATAAAACTGGGCAAATGCGGTTTTGCTTCCATCAAATCGGCAATGACATCAACCAAATGTGCAATCAACGCTTCTAAATTTCTATCTTGGTCGAACAGTTTTTTGATATGAAGAAAGACGGTATTGAGCGTTTGATTCAGCACTTCGTGAAACAGGGCTTCTTTTGTGCTGTAATGATAGTGCAACATGGTTCGACTGATGCCCGCCATTTCGGCGATCATAGTCGTCCGCGCGCCTTTGAATCCGTGTGTATGAAACACTTTTTCCGCCGCTTCCAATATTCTATCCTTCGTATCACTGTCTAATTTAGGCATATCAAAAAGATGTTTGACAAAATTGTTTGACAAAACTGACGCAAAAGTAATCATAAAATGGAATTTGCAAATATTTTTCAATTTTTTTTTGCAAAAATATTTCAAAAATATGCCCCCCCCAGTATCAAACCTTAAAATTTGATTTTTTCTTTAAAAAACGGATAGATTTTTCGATGTCGAAGTGCAAAATGCGGTCAGCTTCGATTTTTGGAACCGATTTTCGATAATTTTCCACCAGTTTTTCCAATCGGTCAGACGTTCGGGCAGGTCGCCGAAATTCCAAACCTTGTGCGGCGGTCAACAGTTCCATTGCCAATATTCGAGTTACATTTTCGGCGATGCGCATACATTTTGTTGCGCCATTTGCTGCCATGCTGACGTGGTCTTCTTGCCCGTTGCACGACACGATGCTGTCCGCACTCGCGGGCGTACAAAGCTGTTTATTTTGACTTGCTACGCTCGCGGCGGTGTATTGCACAATCATCAAACCCGACTGTAAACCTGCATCGTTTACCAAAAAAGGCGGCAAATCGCGCTTACCCGAAATGAGTTGAAAAATGCGACGCTCCGAAATACTTGCCAATTCTGACAAAGCAATCGCCAAATAATCTAACGCAATCGCGAGATTTTGTGCATGAAAATTTCCTCCCGAAAGTATTTGATTTTCGTCTGGAAAAATCGTCGGATTGTCCGTAACGGCGTTTATTTCTCGTTCAAAAACGCTTTTTACATGTCGAATTGCTTGCCACGAAGCACCATGCACTTGCGGTACACAACGGAAGGAGTAAGGGTCTTGCACTACTTTTTTGGGGCGACCGATGATAGCCGAACCATCAAGCCATTTGCGCACCGAAGCTGCCACTTTTTGCTGTCCGCGATGCTGCCGAATGTCGTGTAATTTTGCGTCAAAAGGTTCCAACAAGGCATCAAAAGCGTCAATAGAAAGCGCGGCGATGGCGTTTGCGGCGTTCATCAAATGTCGCGCCCGCATGAGCAAAGCGATGCCGTAACTTGCTGAAAATTGCGTCCCATTCAGCAACGCCAATCCTTCTTTTGCCGTCAATTCGAGTGGTGAAAGAGATTGTTTGGCTAAATATTCAGAAGGCGATATTTTTTTTCCTTTCCAACGCATTTCGCCTTCGCCGATGAGCGGCAACGACAAATGCGCCAACGGAGCCAAATCGCCCGACGCACCCAACGAACCCAATTCGTAAATAATCGGCAGCGCGTCGTCGTTGAAAAAGGCAATCAGCCGCTCCAACAATGCCACCCGAACCCCCGAATGCCCGTGACTCAAACCTTGAATTTTGAGCAACAACATCAGTCGAACCACCTCCGCAGGCACTTCCGCACCCGTTCCGCAGGCATGAGAACGAATCAGATTGTGTTGTAAATCAATGATTTGTGAATTAGAAATTTTTATATCGCAAAGCGAACCGAAACCCGTGTTGATGCCATAAATCGGGCGGTCATTTTCGGCAATGTATTGTTGCAAAAAATCATCGCTGCGTTGCACGCGCTCGCGAGCGGCTTCTGAAAGTTTGATTTTTAGCTTTTTTGAAATAATTTTTTCAACTATTTTGACAGTCAGTTGATGTTCGCCCCCAATTTCATGGTGGTCGGGTTGGTTAGTTAACATAATCGGAATTGAAATAAAGAAAATGATTTTATTCGGAAAAAAAATAGTTAAAATGGACTATATTTTTAATTTTTTTTTGCAAAAAACGTTTGAAAATGCCGTTTATACTGGGGGGGGCATTTTTTTGAAAAAGTTTGCAAAGTTAAAAACTTTTAAGGTCAAGTTAAAGTTTCGTTAAAAAAAACTGTAAAAAAAAGGTTTTTAAATATTTTTTTTGATTTAAAAAATTGATAATCAAACTATTATGAAATTTATAAAAAGTAAAATGAAAAATATTAGATTGCAACTTTCAAATCAACTGTGCGTCTATACGTTAGAATGTTGTAATTTTGTGAAGAAGTTTTGATGAAAATGTTATTAGTTTTTATCAATTTTTATCAAAAAATCTAAAAAAAGTTTTCAAAATTCAATAAAAATTAAAATCTTTGCAACATCAAATTAAAATTTTAAAAATTTAAAATCAAAAAAAGAAATATGAAAAAAGTAATTTTTGCCGCAGCCTTGTTGTTTGCCACCACGTTTTTAGGAAATGTTGCCCACGCGCAACGCATTGCCATTGTTGATATTACGCAAGTTTTGAATGCGATGCCAGAATACAAACAAGCGCAAGAAGATTTGGACAAAATTTCGCAGCGTTGGAGACAGGAAATTGCCCAAGAACAAGACCAAATCAAGGCAATGTACAGCCGTTTTACGACTGAAAAAGTGTTGTTGAGCGAAGAGGCGCAACGCCAACGCGAAGACGAAATCACGGTAAAAGAACGTGCCGTGCGCGAAAAACAACGCGAAAAATTCGGTCCAGAAGGCGAATTGTTCCGCAAACGCCAAGATTTGGTGAAGCCAATTCAAGACCGCGTTTATGCCGCCATCGAACGCTTTGCAGCGGAAAAAGGCTATGATTTGATTCTCGACAAAGGCGCGTCGGCGGGTGTCATTTTTTCAACGCCTTCGATGGACAAAACCCAAGCCGTGATTGATGCCTTGAAAAAATAGGCGCACGGGCTTCAAAATTCGCCAGATTTGGTGTAAAATGTCTTCTGAAAATGACTTTTCTCCCGATTATACTGGGGGGTAGCCTCAAAAAGGTTTTACACCAAATTTTGCGAATCAAAAGAATTGTAAACTTTTTTTTACAAAGATTTACAAAAAACAACCTTACTTTTTACCAAAAAATGCGTCTAAACTTCGATTCTTTTTCAGGGAGAAGAAAATTTAATGCTTGGAAATCTCAAAAGTTTCTATCTTTGCGCCGATTTTGACAGAATTTTATTGCTTACTCAACTTATTTTTTAAAATCATATAATAAGAAAATGAAAATCACACTAAAAAGTGTTCTCTTTGCTGCGGCAACATTTTGCCTCGCGGTTTCTGCCCAAGCGCAAAAAATTGGTTACCTCAATTCGACGGCGGTCATGGCGGATTTGCCTGAAATGAAATCAGCAGATTCTGATTTGCAAGCGTTTGTAATTCAAAAACAAAATTTGGATTCAGTTAAGGTAACGGCTTGGCAAAACAAAGTGCGCATGTTCCAAGAACAAGCTGAAAAAGGTTTGCTTTCGCCAAAACAACAAGCGGAAGAAGAAGCAAAATTGAAAGAAGAACAAGCAGAACTTTCAAAAGCAGCGCAAGAAGCGTCGCAAGAAATTCAGAAAAAACGTGCAGACCTCTACAAACCATTGGTTGAAAAATTCAATGCGGCGGTTAAAAAAGTATCGAAAGACAACGGTTACACCTATGTTATCGAAGCAACAACAGGCGTTTTGTTGTACGCTTCGGACGCGGGAAATGTTGAAAATTTGGTGCGCAAAGAACTCGGTTTGCCCGAAGTAAAATTGGAAAATAAATAATATTTTCTCGTTTTTGCATAAAAAAAATCCGTCTCGCGATTGCGTGAGACGGATTTTTTTATACTTTTTAAATTTTACATCAACTTTATTTTGCTACATATTTCAACGTTCGGTTCACAAAATCGGTCAATTCTGCACCTTTCAACATGCCTTGATTGAGCAATGCCGTGTCGTATAGATATTTTGCCAATCCGTCTTTATCGTCCGTCGCCAACATCGTTTTTGCCACAACGGGGTGATTAGAGTTGATGATAATTGAAAATGTGTCGGGAATATTTCCAAACATCGAACCGCCCGCCAATTGCTGCATTTCTTGCATACGTCGGATAAATTCGGTGCGCGTAATTTGCACGGGCGAATCTTCGGGCGAAAGTGGACGCAGTTCTACGTTGGTTGCTTCGCCTTTTTCCGCATCTTTTTCCTTGAAAATGCCTTTGAAAACGTCCAAAATTTGATTTTGTTCGACTTCTGAAAGCACGCTTTCTCTTGCGGGTTCGTCCTTTTCGATAATTTCGTCCATTGCCGACGAGTCCACGCGCACAAACGTTGCGCCGCGCTCCGAACGCGAGCCTTCGAGCAACTGATGATAGTGATTGTCAATGAAACTATCCGCATCTACGACATCATAACCGCGTCTTTTTGCTGCTTCGACGTAAGAAGATTGGCGTGCAATGTCATTGGTATAAAGAAAAATTACCTTTCCATTTTTGTCGGTTTGCTGTTCTTTCACCCGTTCTTTGTATTCCTCGAACGTGAAATAATCGCCCTCAATATTTTTTATCAAGGCAAAATCGCGCGCACGTTCTTCAAATTTGTCGTCCGCCAACATGCCATATTTCACAAAAAGTCCGATTTGATGCCATTTTTGATTGAACGAAATGCGGTCGGCATTGAACAATTCGTGGAGTTTGTCGGCAACTTTTTTGGTGATGTAATTCGTGATTTTTTTCACTTCGCGGTCGGCTTGCAGGGAAGAACGCGACACGTTGAGCGGAATATTGGGTGAATCAATGACACCATGTAGCATCGTCAAAAATTCGGGAACAATATTGCGCACGTCGTCGGTTACAAAAACCTGATTGCAATACAATTGAATCTGATTTTTAGGCGGTTCGAGCGAATTGGTGATTTTTGGAAAATACAAAATACCCGTCAAATTGAACGGATAATCAATGTTGAGGTGAATCCAAAAAAGCGGCGCAGTCGTATGCGGAAATAATTTATTGTAAAAACCTGTATATTCTTCTTCCGTAATTTCGTTAGGTTTACGTGTCCACAAAGGGCGCGTATCGTTGATTTGGATGTCGTTGTAAAGGATTGGAGATGGCAAAAATTTGCAATATTTGTCCAACAAATCACCGATTTTGTTTTTGTCCAAATACTCCGCCGCTTCGTCGCTGATGTGGAGGATTACGTCCGTGCCGCGCTCCGATTTTTCGACAATATCGAGTTGATACTGGGGGGTGCCTTCGCACGACCACCGAACGGCGGGCGCGTCGGCGCGATACGATTTCGTGATGACTTCGACTTTCGCCGCCACCATAAACGCCGAATAGAAACCCAAACCGAAAAAACCAATGATGCCCGCTTCGCCTTCAAATTTATTCAAAAACTCGCTTGCGCCTGAAAATGCCACTTGATTGAGGTATTTTTCGACTTCATCTTGCGTCATGCCGATGCCGCGGTCGCGAATCGTGATGGTTTTGGCGGTCGGTTCCACGATGATTTCGATGTTGACATTGCCCACATCGCCCACCAATTCGCCGCGTCGCGCCAAAATTTGGAGTTTTGTGGTCGCGTCAACTGCATTAGAAACCAATTCGCGTAGAAAAATTTCTTGGTCGCTATACAAAAAGCGTTTGATAATCGGAAAAATATTGTCCGTTTGAACTGAAATATTACCAGTCATAAAAATATTTAAATTTATATTATGTTTTTTCAGAAATTTATTATTCGCTGAAAATCAATTGATTAGAAACTAAAAAACAAGCAGGAAAAGCTCAAAAATAGCCACCCCCCAGTATTTTTCGCAAAATTAGAACAAAATTTGGGCTTTTTAGTTTTTAAAACCCTTATTTTTAAAAATCTCAATGATTGTGCCATTCCAAAAAACTGTCAATTTGGCAGTTTTTGGATTTCTAAATTATTAAAAATTAAAATATTTTACATAAATCAACCATTAATTTTTCGATGGCTTCTCTCACGTCGCGGTGTGCGCCGTCATAGTTGTTGACCAAAATGGAGAACGCCACCAATTGCCCATCGCGTTTGGTGAGGTAGCCCGAATAGCATTTTACCCGTGTCAAGGTTCCACTTTTGGCGCGAATCCTGCCGACGGCATCGGTTTTTTTGAGCATTCCGCGCATCGTTCCCGACTCGCCTGCGCGTGGAAGCGAGGCATAAAAACTAGGGAAAATATTGTTATCCGCCGCCGTTGCCCGCAAAACGGCAACGAAATTGGCTGCCGAAACTGCATTTTGAGGCGACAAACCCGACCCGTCGAGTTGATGCCAACCGCCGCTGGTCGAAACGCCGCGACTGGTCCAAAAGTTGCGCACCGCCATCACGCCTGCCTCTGCCGAACCCACGCCCGATTGTCGCAACGCAATGGTTTTCAGAAAAGATTCGCACCAAAGATTGATGCTTTCTTGATTGGCTTCGTAAATAATTTGGCTCAACGGCTGTGACGAAACGGTGTAAATCGTTTGCCGATTGCTTGAATATTGCCCATTTTGACGGCGTTGCCACTCGCTAATCGCCGAATCGCCGACGCTCACGCCGTTCAGTTTCAATTTTTCTCTCAAATGATAGGCGGCAAAAAGCGGCGGGTCTGTCACCGCACCACGCACGCTAAACAAGCCTTTGCCCGTCGGAATCGTGCCGCGCACAAACGCCAAACCCGAATACGGCACGCCAAAAATGTAGGTATTGTCGCCGCCGCCCGAAGCCGAAGTTACTTCGTTCATCAGTTTAAAATTGGGTACAAATGGGTCAATGGCTGCCACGTTGGGTTGTTCGCCGACGTTTGCTTTTTGTTGGAATCGTAAATAATATAAATTTTCATTGATATTTAAACCCGAAATTCCTGCGCCATAATAGTTTCCTAAATCTTCATACAACCATTTTTCACCGACCAAACCCGTTTCAAATGCCGTTCCGTCGCCTACGATTTGTCCTGTTACGTGTCGAATGCCCATATTTCGGATTTTCATGGAAAGGTCGTTGAGCAAAAGCGGCATTTGTAACACGCCGCTTGCAGTTGGGCTGCCGAGTGTGGGGTCGCCGCCGCCTTTCAGAAAAATATTGCCAAAAAGGGTGTCGTTTTTGATGTCACCGTCCATCTGCAACTCGGTTTGAAACTTAAAATCCGCGCCCAAAATGCCAAGCGCGGCGGCGGTGGTCAATATTTTGGTGTTCGATGCGGGTGTGAGTGCGAGGTTTGGGTTGTGTTCGGCAAGGCGTTTGCCCGTCGTCACGTCTTCGAGGCAAATGCCGACTCCCGCGTATTTGTTGACCCACGAAGTCGTAAAATTTTCGATAGCCCGTTTCAACAACTCGTTTTGGACGGAATCTTTTGCGCCGTCGGTCGTTTGGGCTGCCAAATGCTCCCCCCCCAGTATAAAGCCGAAAAATAGGGCAAACGGTAGTTTTTTTCTCAATAATCGTAGCATAGCGATAAGGTTTATTGATTTTTTTTATAGAAAATTTTGAAAACTGTATGGCTGCAAATATCCAATTTTTTCACAACAAAATCAAAACCTGTAAGAATTAAAACATATTTTTTTATTCATTATTTCACTAAAATACTGGGGGGTGTTTTTTTATAATCTTTTTTACATAAATATGACAATATTTATAAAAAGTTTATAATTTTACACGTTCAAAGTGTAATCAATATTTTTTTACAAAACAAAATCAGTATTTTTAAAATGGAAAATGAAATTTTAGATGGCGAAAACCGCCAAAGCAATGGTCTCACCCTTTCGGGGCAAGACAAAATGAACCTTTACAGCGCAGGTGGTTGGGCGCGTTTTTTGGGCATGGCGGGAATGATTTTCTTAGGATTGTACATATTTGTGCTGCTATGGGCGATGACAAATGTTCCGGGAGCAGGAGCCGCAGTCATATTTTTTGCATTGTTATTTATCGGCTTGGGCTTTTTTACCTATTTTTTGTTCTATCGTTTCGGCGCACGGATACGCCAAGCGGTTTCCAACAATGACCAAGATGCATTGAGCGGTGGTTTGGCTGATTTCAAAAATTATATGTTAATTATTGGAATTATTGCCATTTTATTTTTGTCGCTTTTCGTAATTATGTTCTTGATTGTTGGCGCGAGCGGTATGGCTGCTTTAATGCAAGGTGGGAGATTTTAAGAAAAAAATCTTGAAAAATCAAAATCAAAAGGCAATTACAACAAAGTCATTTACGTTCGCGTGGGTGGCTTTTTTGTTTTGCAATTAAAGGGGAAAAGAAAAAGCATGTTTTGTGAAACATGCTTTTTTTGATTAATTATGTGCCAAAACGGTCATTTTTAAGATAAATCCGCGTTGTGCGCGTTTTTCCCAAGCGACGCTGGCATCTAAATCTTGGGTGTCGAGAATTTGCAATTCTCTGTAAACCAATCCGACCCCTTTCGCATATTTTTCTAACAAATATCTTTTTTCGTTGGTGATGCTCGCAGGCGTTTGCGCTCGCGTGGTGAGGACTTGGGCAAATGCCTTTCCGCCAACAGTTTCCGCCTTGTCGAAGCTGAGAACGGTTGCGCCCCAACGTTTTGAAAACGGCGTAATCCTTTCATCGGCAACCGAAATTTCGAGGTCTGGATTGATGAAAACGGTGCTTGTCCACGTCGTTTTTTCGTTAAAAAATAGCGGCATGACGACAAAACGCAAATTCCCTTCGGTTCTTTCGACGTTTTGGTCGCCGATGGTGGCGGTTCTTATGGATTTTAAATTCCATGCGTCGGTGGCATTTTTCCGTTCGGAATATTCCACTCTGAACCGTTTCATGCCTTGCGCATCTTTGAAAGTATCCACAATTTTTTCGCGAATTTGTAGGCGAAACGTATCAATTTTGATGTTTCCAAGCGGTTGCGGGTCATAAATGATGCTGTCGGCTTGATATTCGATGTATCGTCCGACGGTCAAACCTGCATAGGCTTCGCCCAATTTCGGAAGCGGCGGTTCCACTTCGGACGTGCTTTGACAAGCCGAAAATAGGCAAAAACTGGCAATCAACCCGCCAAAAATGGCGCGGATACTGGGGGGGGGGCTTTTTTGGAGATTTAACATTTTTTTGTTTTAGTTTTTTCTAAAATATTTTTTTAAAATAATAAAACCAATAAAAAACTGGACGAAATTAAAGGTTTTTGAAAAATTTTCTCTTTTTTTTTCATCTTTTTTTCAAAAAACACGTTGTAATATTGTGTTGTGTATTTTTTGAATATTTTTAAGAAATATGGAAGCGTTCTTTATTTGAAAAAAAGAATAGAAAAAATAGAAACTTTATTTTTATGAAAAAGCCGAATTTAACTACCGAATCCACGTCAAATCATGACAATTTAGAAGAAAAAAGCGTGGGCGAACTCCTCAAATCCATCAACGACGAAGACAAAACCGTTGCCCGTGCGGTTCGAAGAGCCTTGCCACAAATCGAAAAATTGGTCGCTGCCGCGCACGCACGCATGGAAAACGGCGGTCGCATTTTTTACATTGGCGCAGGCACGAGCGGCAGATTGGGCATTTTGGACGCATCAGAAATTCCGCCGACTTATGGCGCGCCTGCCGATTGGTTTGTCGGCTTGATTGCGGGCGGTGACCATGCGATTCGCAACGCCGTCGAGTTTGCCGAAGACGATTTTGAACAGGCTTGGCGCGACCTTTCGGCGCATCAAATTACGCCGCAAGACGTGTTGATTGGCATTGCCGCATCTGGAAAAACGCCATACGTAATTGGCGGCTTGCAGCACGCTAACAAAATGGGATTGTTGACAGGCTGTATCGTTTGCAATAAAAATTCGGATGTTTCGCGACATTCAGAATTTCGTATTGAGGTCATAGTCGGACCAGAGTTCGTAACGGGCAGCACGCGCATGAAGGCTGGAACTGCCACAAAATTGGTATTGAACATGATTTCGACCGCTTTGATGATTTTGAAAGGGCGCGTAAAAGGCAATAAAATGGTGGATATGCAGCTCGCCAATCAAAAATTGATTGCACGCGGAACCAACATGATTGTAGAAGAAACGGGCGCATCGGTCGAAATTGCCGCCGAGTTGTTGGCAAAATACGGTTCTGTCCGTCGCGCCGTCGAGGAATTTAAACGCACGCCTTAAAATTATTTTTTAACGATTAAAAATTGAAAATTTTAAGGTTTTATAAAATTTTTGATTGGGGATTGATATTTTTAAAAAATAATGTCCATCAGCAAGCCCGTTGAGCGAATAATCAAAACGACCTTCGGCGTTCGTGATTTTTTGCGTTGCCGATTCGATTTGCCTTCCCAAAATATCAAAAATTTCTAATTGAATTTCTTTTGTATTCCATAAATTTTTATAATCAATTTTCAAATATTCACGAATTGGATTTTCAACAATTTTGAACAAAATATCGTCCCCCCCAGTATTTGGGGCTTGCGGCGCGGTTTTTTGAACGGGAAAATTGTAAAAACTCAAAATTGAATTGCCATTGGTAGGGGTCACAATCCAGTGCGCGGCGCGTCCTGGATGTCCGATATAAGAAATTCCTGTTATTCGAGAACTGGGTTTGACGACTGAAAACACAATTTGGTCGTTCAAAACGGTTGCGGATTTTAGGGTCGCCGTTGGGTCGCCTTCGACTGCACAATATTGAAAAGGATTGCCAATTGCTTGCAAACTTGCGCCATTTGTTTTCATTTTGACAACGATGGTCACCGAATCGCGCCAATAGGCGGCGGACACGTCGGGCGAGCGTGCGCCTGCGAAATTTCTACCATAAAATTCGTTGGCAACCAATTGAAAAAGGCGTTCTGCCAATGTTTTATAGCCATTTTCATAGTCGAAATGACAACTATCATGGGCGGCGTTGAGCGTAGAAAGGGTCAAAATATCTGTATTTTCTGCTGCGAGTTGCCGATGTGCTTCTGCCACACGCGGCGACGGCGCGGTGCAAGAACCCTGTCGCATCTGAAAAATAATGCTTCGCGCAACACCAAAATCTTGTTTCCAAGCCGTGTGCAACTTCAAAAAACGGGTTTTATAATCTTCGGTGGTCGTTTGCCAGCCGTCCGCTTCGCCGTGAAACCAAAAAGCACCGCGCACCGCCCGTTGCACCCCTGCCGCCGCCAAACGCTGTAACAAAGTGCCATAATTTCCCGCCACAGGCGCAGCATCGTTTCGTAGATAGAAATTTATCATTTGTCCGCCTGCCGCTTGGTTGAAAATGGCAACGGGTATTTTTTGTTCTTCGATGATGCGTTTGGCAAAGCGACCGCCCCACTGACCGGGCAACGAACGTTGCACCAAATTCCAACCATTTTCAAAGGTGTAAGACCGCGAAAACTCGTCAATATCGGTCGGAAAAACGGCGGCGCGTCCTTCGGCATTGGACTGCCCGTTGATGAGGTAAACGTCGCCCGCCACAATTTTTTCGACCGCCCAAACTTTGGTTTCCACGTTGCCCGTTACGCCAAAAATTTGAATGCCATAATTGGCTAATTCGGCTTGAATTTTTATGGAAAAATCAAATTTTGTAGAGTCTGACGTATAAACCAATGCTTTTTCTTGGGTGTTAAGGAGGATATTTTCTTTAAAAATTTTTATCCGAACTTGCTCAAAACGGCTTGTACGCGCAGCCGCGCCCGACAACAAAACGGTGGCTTGGTTGGTGCGAACATCGCGTGGAAAAAGTTGATAATTGGTGGGCGCAACCTGTAAACGAATGCCTTGCGCCGCTAAAATTGCAGAATAAACGAAGAAAAACAGACAAAAAAAGCCGCGCATACTGGGGGGGGGGCTTTTTTTAGTGTTAAAAATATTCATAGCTAAAATATTTGTTTTTTTTAAAATAAATGTGCGTTTTTTGAAAGAAATGCGAAGCAAAGTTAACTTGTTTTTGAGAACTTTGATGATTTATAAACTTTTTATCATCGTTTTGTGGGGGATATTGATTTCTTGGAACCAATCATTGGTTACATCATATTTTAATTTTTCGTAAAATGGAATGGCATTTTCGCGGGCGTTCAACACGATTTTTGAATAGCCATTTTGCCGCGCCCACCGTTCACTTTCTGCCACCAATTGTTGACCGATGCCTTTTTTTTGATATTCGGGCGCGACGGCAACTTGCCGCATTTTCAACAATTCGGCGGATTGTGGCGTGAAAATCAAGCATGCGCACAAGTTTTGTTGGGTATCGAAAGCCACCAAAAGTGTATCAGAATATTCGGTCGCCAACTGTTCGGGCGTGTAATCGAGTCCCAACGGTTCGCGCAAGACGCGGTAGCGCAGGCGCACCATTTCGTCATATTCTGGCGTTGCAAATTCGATTGGAATGACTTGTATTTCCATAAAAGTAAAAATTATTGTATAAAAATTAAAACCATAATAAAAACGAAAAAACACGCTTTTTGTTGACTTTTGATAAAATCTTTTAACTTTTTCTAGGAAATTTAAAAATAAAAAAGTGAAAAATGCGCGCATTCTTCACTTTTTCGATTTGTATTTTCTGTTTTTTTATAGCATTAACAATCTTCTCAATTCGCTTTCAGATTTTACAATCTTTTCTTCCATATCGAGTTGTAAAATGGGTTTTGGCGCATTGCGAAGCTGTTCAAATTGGATATTTTGATAACGCGACGAACTGTAAAACGCCACTTTTTGATTCGGCAAAATGGCAAAAATACGCGCCTTTGGGTCGGGTCGCAAGGGCAGCGTTGCCCAAATGTTTTGTGGCAAGGTGACCACGCTTTTTGCATCGCCCGTCAGCAACAACAAATCGGGTCGCGTGAGTTGCTCGTTGAACGGCGTTTGAAATTTCACGTTGGCTTCGACGACCACATTTTGCTGGTCTTTGAGGATTTTATCCCAATTGTAAACCCCAAATTTTTCAACAGAAAACGAACGATACAACGCCGAAACGCGCTCAATTCGTTGGTTTTCGACTAAAATTTGACTTTTAGCGGCTTGCAACGCGGCATTTCTGTTGGTTTTCCAAATTTCGGGTGCGACGGCAAACAAGGCTTTCAAAGGCATCACGGCTTCCACTTCGGCATAAAATTGGGTATCGGTAGAATCCCGTTTTGCTGTAATCAAATAACGATTTCCCGAAATGTTTTTCAACATCAACGCGGCATCTTTCAACCAATCTGGATAGGGATTTGCATCTAATTTTTTCCAAACAAACAGGGCAGCGGGATAATCGTTGCCGTCCCATTTCACCACGTGGCGACTCGACATGTAGGCTTTTTCGTAGCCCAATTCATATTTTTCGAGTTTGGGTTTCAGCAAATTAGACAGCGAATCGGTGGCGGTGGCAGACCCCAGTATTTTCCAATTGTCGTTGGTGTAAACGTCCAAAATTGCCAAATAATTGAAGGCAATCAGGTTTTCTTTGGTTGGCGGAGCCGCTACTTTTTGATATGTTTTTACGATTCGTTGACTGTTTTGACGTTCCAAATCGCTTTTTCCCAAGCTATCCCAACGCCGCGTTTCGGGATTTAGATACCAAAACGGAAATTCGCCCGCCGTTTCGCCACGTGCGCGCATGTGGACGTAAGCCGATTTTTTGGGGAGAAAATCAAGCGATTCGCCTGTTTGGGCATCGTCGGCACGTAGTTCAAACGAGCCTGCGGTGGTCAAATTTCCGCCGTTGTGCGCCATCGGAATGCCCGCCAACGCAATCGAAATGCCATCGTGAAACGCACGATAACGCAATCTAACTTTGCCCGAAAAAGGCGTTTTATCGGCGCGACAAAGGCTGTTTTTTGCAATTTTTATCAACGAACCATCGGTTTGTTGCCACAAAATGGGTTGTGTGGCATCGAAAGTTTTGGATAAAAACGTGGGGTCCAAGTCGGCGCGAAGCGGACGAATGAGCGGCGGCAACGCGGCAACGGCAACGGCTGGAATCGTAGAAATGGTGGTGGGCGGTTTCGGGTTTTCGCGGCAGGCAGTTAGCGACAGCAACGAAAATGCAGCGAAAGCAAGCGAAACTTTCGGAAAAATGATTTGATTTTGCATACGAGATTGTTTTGCTACAAAATTTTAGTTGAAAAATAAAAATGTAGTATTTTTTATTGCATACATCAAAAAAATTATAAAGCGGTAAAAAAAAAGGTGGGTAATTTACATGGAATCTCTAAAAAACGAATATTTATTAAATTTTATTGTCTAATATTTTCAAAAAAAAAGCAACATCAATTTGATGTTGCTTTTTGGGTTTGTTTTTAAAACAATTATCAGATAACTTCTTCGACCAATCGGGTATAAAATTCGGTCATCGTCCAACCCATGGCGCGTACCATTTGCGGTACAATGCTGGCTTGTGATTGACCTGGAACGGTGTTGATTTCGAGCATGTAGGGCTTTTGGTCGGCTTCGTTCCAAATAAAATCTGTTCTTGTGATGCCTTTGCAGTTAAACATTTCGTAAATTCTGCGTGCTTCGGAACGCAATATGTTTGCTTGCGTCTCGTCTATGGGCGCGGGAATGAGTTCTTCGCTTTTGCCTTCATATTTGGCTTCGTAGTCAAAAAACTCTTTTTTCGTGACGACTTCGCAAATCGGCAACACCATGATTTCGCCTTTTGTTTTAAAAACACCGACTGTAAATTCACGTCCTTTGATGAACTCTTCTACCAAAACTTGGGTGTCTTCGCCGAAGGCTTTTTCGATGGCGACTTCCAAATCCTCGAAACGATTTACTTTCGACATGCCGATTGACGAACCGCCGTTGTTGGGTTTCACGAAAACGGGCATGTTGAGATGACGCAATTTTTGAATGTCTGTTTTTCGATAATCTTGCTTGAATAGCAACTCGGATTTGGCGACATTTACGCCGCCAAAAGCTGCCGTCGCGACCGTGTAACGCTTGTTGAACGTGATGGCAGACGTGGCGGCATCGCAAGTTGTATAAGGAATATTGAGCATGTCGAAATAGCCTTGCAATTTTCCGTCTTCGCCCGGCGTGCCGTGAATCATCATTAAAACGGCATCGAAACGCACTTTTCGGCGGTTGATGGTCAACGAAAAATCGTTTTTATTGATTTCGTATCGTTTTCCGTCGGCTTCGTGCGTCCAGCCTTCGGTGGTGACGACGATTTTATAGGTATTGAATTTTGTTGTGTCCAAATGACCTTCTACGACCGCCGCCGATTTGACAGACACGACATATTCACCCGAATAACCGCCTGCCAATAGCGCAATATTTTTCTTTTTTTTATCGCTCATCTTCTATAAAAAAATTATTTTACATTTCTATTTTCTTAAAATCGGCGAAAGATAAATCTTTTTTGAAAAATGGGAATAAAAAAATGATTTTTTGCCTCGAAAATGGCTTGGATACTGGGGGGGGCATTTTTTTTGAAAAAAATATTTGGAAGTGAGGCGATTAAAAAAATATCAACGCGAAACATGGAAAAACGGAGGATTTTGAAAACAAAAATATTTTAACCAAAAATACCCCAAAAAAAGGCTTGGATACTGGGGGGTAGCTTTTTTTTTGAAAAAAATATATTTGGAAGCGCGGCGATTAAAAAAATATCAACGCAAAACATGGAAAACGGAGGATTTTGAAAACAAAAATATTTTTATCTCAAACCTTTTCTTATGTTTTTTTGTTTTATAATAAATCTAAATAAGATAAATTCAGGAAATACGATGTAGAGACAACTTTTTGACGTAACTTTGCGTCAATTTAATGTAAAAAAGAAAATTTTCAAAATATTAAAAAAAGTAGAAAGATGAAAACCATTCACTGGATAGGGCTTTGCATTATCGCCGTTGGCGTGGGCGCACTTTCGCTCGCCGCTCGCGACGTGGCAACCTACGCAACGGTGGCAGAAGCCACGCAATCGGCAGCAAAAGTCAAAATCGCAGGTCAATTGGTGAAAACAAAACCCATCATTTATGACCCATTGAAAAACGCAAATCAGACTATTTTTACGATTCGCGACCAAAATGGCGTGGAAACGGAAGTGGTTTTGCAAAAAGCCAAACCCCAAGATTTTGAAATGTCGGAGCAAGTGGTTTGTACTGGCGAAATTCAAAACGGCAAATTCATTGCGGGGGACGTATTGTTGAAATGTCCATCGAAATACAAAGATGAAGAGATTTACAACAATAAAAAATAATTTTTCGGAGATTTTTTTATAGGAAGCATGGAAGAAATTCAATATATCGGCGAATTGCTGTTGCCGCGCCAATTGGGGCATTTGGCAATCGTAGGTTCGTTTGTGGCGGCATTGTTGGCGACGATTGCCTACATTATGGCAACGCGCCACCAAAATCGGCTGGCAATCGAAGCCAATGCCGAAGGCAAATCTAATAGCGTTGTGATACAGCCCAATGGCGAAGGTGACCGTTGGCAGCGTTTGGGACGCATTGCGTTTTTGACGCATGGGTTGTTGTTGTTGTTGGCGATTGGTTGCATTTTTTATGTAATGTTGACACGCCGTTACGAATATTTTTATGCCCACTCGCACACGAACCCCGATTTGTCTATGCGCTACGTTTTTGCGGCGTTTTGGGAAGGTCAGGAAGGAAGTTTTTCGTTGTGGCTTTTTTGGCATTTTATACTGGGGGGTGTCTTGATTTGGCGCACAGGCGGCACTTGGGAACGCCCTACGATGGCAGTTTTGGGATTGATACAGGTGTTTTTGGGTTCGATGATTTTGGGTTTACATTTCGGTTTTGGAGACTGGGTGGTGAAGTGGGGTAGCAATCCAACATTGCTATTGCGCGAAACGATGGGCGATATTCCGTTGTTCCGCAAGCCAAATTATGTGGACGAACTGTCGAAATCGGCAAAAGGTTTGAGTCCATTGTTGCAAAACTATTGGATGACGATTCACCCGCCGACCTTGTTTTTGGGTTTTGCTTCAACGGCGATTCCGTTTTGTTTTGCGATAGCGGGGCTTTGGACAAAGCGTTATACCGAATGGTTGCGCATGGCGATGCCTTATGTCTTGTTTTCGAGCGCGATTTTGGGTTTGGGCATTTTGATGGGCGGCGCGTGGGCTTATGAAGCGTTGAGTTTCAACGGTTATTGGGCTTGGGACCCCGTCGAAAATATGTCTTTGGTTCCTTGGTTGACGTTGGTGGCAGGCTTGCACACGCACTTGGTGGCGCGTGCGACGGGTCAAAGCATTCGGGCAACGGCGATTTTTTATATATTGACTTTTTTATTGATTCTCTATTCCACGTTCCTCACGCGAAGCGGCATTTTGGGCGACACATCGGCGCATGCCTTCACAGAAATGGGTTTGACTTCTCAATTGGTGATTTTTCAAGCGTTTTTCCTATTTTTGGCAGGCTATTTTTTGATAAAACGCTACAAAGAAATTCCTTCGCCAGCGCGAGAAGAAAGCGTTTCGAGTCGCGAGTTTTGGATGTTTATGGGTTCGTTGGTGTTGTTGATGTCGGTTGTGTTGATGTCTTTTACGACTTCGATTCCTGTTTACAACAAAGTATTTGAACTTTTTGGAACGAAAACAAAATTCACTTCGCCCGTTGATGCTGCCGAACATCACAACAGTTTTCAGTTGTGGATTGCGGTTTCGTTGGGCTTTTTGTCGGGCGGTGCGCAATATTTGCGTTTTCGGGCGCAAGGTCTTGGAAAATATGCAAAAAATGTATTGACGCATTTGGTCGCAGCAACGGCGGTGACAGCGGTGTTTACTTTTTTGTTGAAGCATTATTGGATTGAAGCCAATGCATGGCAATATGTGTTGATGTTGTTTGCAGGTGTTTTTACGGTAGTTACGAATGTTGATTATTTGATAACCTTCATGCGCGGCAATTTGAAGGCGGCGGGTTCGGCGTTTTCGCACATCGGTTTGGGCGTGTTGATTGTCGGCATTTTGGCTTCGGGATTAAATAAAAATTGGATTTCTAAAAATAGATTCCTCATGGAAGGAATGGGTTTTAAAGGGAAAGAATTAGAAAAAAATATTGTTATCCACAAAGGTAAAAAAACGCCGATGTCGGGTTTTGATGTGACTTATGTGGCGGATTCTGCAACAGGATTGCGCCGCGATTTTACCATCAAACTCGAACCACGCGACGAAAATGGCAATAATTTTGGCGAACCTATTGTCGTTCACCCGTATATTTTGTACGACCTACGGACGCAAAAAGTGGCTTCTACGAACCCCGATACAAAACATTATTTAACGTATGATATTTTTTCTCACATTTCGGCGTTGCCACCAGAAGAGCAAGACCCAAAAGATGCGAAAAAAATGGAAGATACGCTTAAATATAAACCTTACGAAGCATTTTTGGGAGAAAAAATAACGATGGAGGCTACCCCCCAGTATTCAGCCGTCGAAATTGAGTTTTTGGGACTCGACAAAGACCCAACGCACCCAAAATATGTAAAACAAAAAGACGACGTAGCACTTGGTTTGAAACTCAAATTGAGAGCTTTGAAAAATGATTCTATGTTTTTCGCAATGCCTGTGGTGTTGTTTAGAGACAAAAAAATCTCGATTTTGCCGACCACTGTAAACGGAACGGGTTTGCGCTTGCGACTCAATCCAGAAGTGTTCACGCGGTTGATGAATCAAAGTGTAACGTTCAAAGATTTTTCGGTAAAACAAGGCGAAACCATCGAATTTGAAGGAACGAAAATCAAAATCGGTACGCCTACGCCCAATCCGACGTTGAAAAATTTCAACAAAGAACCCAACGACATGGCGTTTGGTGTTTCAATGGAATTGGAAACCGCCGACGGTAAAAAAATGGAAGCCGAACCCGACATGATTATTCGAGGCGGGCAACTCATGCCGCTCGAAGACATCATAGAAGCCGCCAATTTGAGGCTCGTCATCAAGAAAATTGACCCTGAAAAAGGCGTTTTCACAATCGGTGTAGCGAGTACGAAGGCTCCCGAAGGCTTCAAAATTCCGCTTGACGTAGCGCAAAACGTACCGTTGAGCGACTATTTGGTCTTGGAAGCGACCATCAATCCGGGCATCAATTTGGTTTGGTTGGGTTGTTTGATGATGTTGGGCGGATTTGTAATTTCTTTGGTGTTCCGATTGCGCTCGAAACTATAAATCATCGCATCATAAAGTTATTATAAAATCATAACAAAAAAAATTACGCCGTCGTTTCTAAAAGAAATGGCGGCGTAATTTTTTTTAAAAATCATAAAATAAACATAAAAAAAACGTGTCTCCCTCCTTTCGGGGGTAGGGGTTTTACTTCCCCCTTTTGGGGGGATTGAGGGGGGCTTATACTGGGGGGGCAATGTTGTTTAGTTAAGGATTTGAATGAAATTATTTTATCATAACACATGGGGTTAGATTTATGAAATCTTAAAGATTGCGTAAATCTCGCCGCCAAAAACGCCTGAAAACGCCAATTTTGAAGTAAGTTATAACAATACATTTTCCTTAACTATACACCATTGACTGGGGGGGTAGTCATTTTGAACGCATCAATCAAAAAATTAATCCAAAAATCAAAAATATTTCAAATTTTTTCAAATTTTTTCAAAAAAAAATGCCCCACGACCCAAAGTTGTGAGGCAAATGATAGTAGAAACTATATTGTAAGTTTAGGTTCTCTCAAAGTATTTATGGCACAAAAACCGTCACGTCATAGACGTAAGAGCGCGTTTGTCCATTTGCCAATTTTACGCCCGTCACCGTTACCGTATATTTTTTGTCGGCAGTGCCGCCCAAATTAACATTCGGAACAAAAACAAGTGTATTGTCGCCATAGCCCGTTACGACCGACATTTTTGTGACCGTCACCGCGCTTTGGTTGGCATCGCGCATGACCACATTTGCGGTCGAAAAATCCGCACCCGCCACCGAAAACGACCAACGTGAAAAAACCAACGGCGAAGGCACAAAACCCGCCCAAGGATAAGCAATAAAATCAGGCGCAGTGGTGGGCGTAACCAAATTATTCATTACCCATAAAACATTTGTGTTGTTTGTGGAGCCGTGACCAAATTTTGTTGCTTTGGTGTGCAAAATCCAACGGCGATGCCCTACGGCTTCGTTGCCCGTGCCATCGTCTTTGATATAATTGGTGACGGAATTTGCCGCGTCGTAACCCAATGCGATACAAGATTTGCCCGCCGCTTCTGCGCCGCCTGCCGTGTAACACGACCACGTAGTGGGCGGCGTATGGCTGATGGCATTGTTTGAACTCAACATCAACGCCAATTGCTGGCATTTATCGGTCAACGTATTGTCTTGCGTCAAATCGGTGGTATAGCCCACTTGACGACGAAAATAATTAATGCGTTTGAAAACATTGGCGTGTATCGTCGCCGAAACGCTACCCGCCGAACAGCCCGTCGCGCTGCCCGTCCAACCATTTGAAGGCGTTGCCGATGTCAAATAATTGGTCTGATAGGCTGTCAATGCAAGTTGGCGCGCAGTCGGCGTTCCCGTTCCTGTACCCGTTCCAGTTCCAGTTCCTGTACCCGTTCCCGTTCCTGTGCCAGTTCCTGTGCCACGTCCTGCATTTGGGTCAATGACAACGGTGTCGGTTGTGGCGGTATCTTTTGAACATGCTGCAAAAGCAAGTGTGATGGCAAATAGACTCAAAGTTGGAATGATGCAGCTAATTTTTTTTGTAATTCTCATAGAAGTAAGCAAATTTTAAATGGTTTTCTTAATTGAAAGATAAATCGTAAATTTTGGTAATTTCTTTATCGTGCTATGCGATGCGTTTTTTAAATTTCTTTTTTGTGACAATTTTATGGGTGAACGGTCGTGTACACTTCTACATAAACAAAGGCTTTGCCACAATTAATCTAAAAAGGGTATAAAAAAAGATATATTTTTCAGCATTTCATAAAAACCTATTGAATAGTTTTTTACGAAATGTTTTATTTGTAATGTTTTAATGAAATTTAAATATTTTAATTTGTGGTTGATTTTTGATTTCGTCAAATGGGCAAAAAAAAATAGCATCTTCGCCTCAAAATTGGCGATGATGCTATTTTTAAAAACCTTTTTTCGATTTTTTTTGAACCTTAACCTGCTTTTACAAAACGTTTGTCGTAGGGCGGCTTGAAAAACCAACGGTCCAATTTTTTTGTTTCGGTCGTCACGGCTTCCATTTCTATTGTCACATTTGGATAATCATAAACTATTTTCAGCGGCAATGAACCTTTGGCTTTTTCGAGGCACGTATTCCAATGTTTCAACTGATGATGTTGGAACAACGCCGCATTCGACTTGAATTTGTCGGGGTGAAAATAGTAATGAATCGTCATCGAAGCCGTTTTGACGGTCAAAATATGACATGAAATATTCATCACCGTTGCTGCATTTTCGGCAATTTTGGTTTCCAAAACGACTTCTTTGTTCGCTCGAACGTCTGAAAACCAAACACATTTTAAATTTGGAATAGAATAAGTAAACAACGAATCTTGTCCCGAATAAATTTCGATAGCCCGAATATCATTTGTAGCGGTTTCGGAACGATACATATTTCCTTTGATGAAAAATTTGCTCGAACGACTCGTAGAACCCATCGGGTTTTTCGTTTTCACGGTGTGTTGATACGTTATCACGCCCTCAAAAGGTGCTTCGATGGGCGGAATAGAAATTGGATTTTGAAAAGACATATTTGAAAATCCAATGGCAATTAAAATCATCGCATATACGCGACGCAAATGATTGAAATGATTCATGGAGAATTTTTTTTTGGAACGATGTGGTAAAAATTGTGAAATTTTAAATCTAAAAAATACAATAAAAGTTGTATGAAAACAGTAGATTCAAATTTCGCGCCGATTTTTTCTCAAAAATAGCCCCCCCCCA
>JBJOPA010000137.1:0-2638 GCA_046051005.1 Bacteroidota bacterium | reverse complement strand
TATCCGTCAACACATTTAACAATTGATGTATGGAATCGCCCATCAAATAAGGCGTTTTGTCGGCAATATTGAAGGTATAAGAAGATTCCGAAAAGTCATTTTTGTTTAAAAAGTGGTCAATAAAAAAAGAAAGTTGCGATACGTGCGTTTGTGAAGTCAACACGTCCATTGCAGTGGGCATAATAAAATAATTCCCGCGCACCATCTCCAATAAACGAGGCAAAATGACCCTATCCCCCACTCCATAGATGGCGCGAGGACGTAAAATTAATCTTTTCTGTTGCGCATTTGGCAAAGCATGGAGCATTTTTTCGGAAAGCCACTTGGTTTTTCCATAATCCGTGAGGAATTGAAAATCATTGCCCGCTTCGTTTTCTTGTTTAGGTAAATTATTTCTAAAAGAATAGACCGACGAAGAAGAAATCAAGACAAAAACGCCGCAACCCGCCGACATTTGCGCTAAATTTGCCGTTCCAACCACATTTGCAGCGTATAAATCTTCATAACTTGCGGAATCAGAAGCCAAAGCCGCCGCATGAATCACCATATCGCCGTCTAAATATTTATTTTTCTTTTCCGACAAATCAAACTGTTGATATGTCGCAACATCAAGTAATTGTTTTGGCGGATTCGCCGTTCTTCCCAACGCAATGACTTCATGTTTTCCCGATTCTGCAAAATATCTTGTCAAAGATGCGCCTACAAAACCCGTTGCACCTGTAATAAAAATCTTCATAAGGCGTTATTTTTCTTGTTTTTGAGGCAATTATACTGGGGGGGGGCATTTTTTTTGATTTATTTATAAATTATTTTCTCCGCAGCCTCTAACGTATTTAAAAGTAGCGACACAACCGTCATCGGACCTACGCCGCCGGGAACGGGCGTGATGTAACTTGCTTTTTGTTGGACGGCTTCATAATCTACATCGCCGACCAAACGATTTCCACTGGGTTTAGAAATATCTGCAATGCGATTGATGCCAACATCAATCACAACTGCGCCCGTTTTTACCATATTTGCTTTGATAAATTGAGGTATTCCAATCGCCGCAATCAAAATATCGGCATTTTTACAAACATTTTCCAAATTTTTAGTCCGCGAATGCGTCAATGTCACCGTTGCGTCCCAACCTTTTCGAGATAATAAAATACTAATAGGCGTTCCAACAATATTAGAACGACCGACGACGACAACATTTTGACCAACCGTGTCAATATTGTTCCTTTTTAATATTTCTAAAATACCTTTTGGCGTAGCGGGCAAGTACGCAGGCAAACCTTGCGCCATTCTTCCGACATTTACGGGGTGAAAACCGTCCACATCTTTGATTGGATTGATGGCGAGGTTGATAATATGTTCGTTGATGTGTTTTGGAAGCGGTAATTGCACAATAAATCCGTCAATGTCGCTATCTTCGTTCATTTTATTGACGATTTTTAATAATTCTGCTTCGGAAATATTTAAATCACATCGAATAAGAGACGATTTAAAGCCGACTTCTTCACAACTTTTGATTTTATTTTTTACATATGATTCGCTTGCAGGGTTTTCTCCTACGAGAATTGCCGCAAGATGGGGTTGTTTTTTTCCTTTTGCAATAATTTGTTCTACCTTTGCTTTGATTTCGGTTTTTACCATTTGCGCAACTTCTAAACCGCTCAACATTTTTTTCATATTTTGATATTTAAATAATTTTATCTCTATTTTTTAAAAAAATCGCGCAAAAGTACGCTAAAAAAAACAATTACTTCCTTTCTTTGAGGGGATTTATGACTTTCTCCCTCCCTTCGGGGGGGCTGGGGGGGGACTTATACTGGGGGGTATGCTTTTTTAAAAAATATTGTTATTTTTTATTTATTTTTTTCTGCAACTTTTTTCTAAAAATGTGCTTTAAAAAGTGGATTTAGTTTTGTTGTTTTTTTATTTTCATAAAAATTTTTAATTTGAAAACGCTTTCTTTATTTGAGGTAAATGAATTTTTACAACGGGTGGTTGCGCTTAATTTTTTGGAATCCGTTTGGGTAACTGCGGAGATTGCGCAAATAAATTTTGTTCGCGAACATTGTTATTTAGATTTGGTAGAAAAATCTTCGGAACAAGACGAAGTGGTGGCGCAAGTTTCGGCGGTCATTTGGGCGACGGAATTGCGACGATTGCTTAAAAAAATGGGCAGCGAAGAGCATTATATTTTAGAACAAGGTTCGGAAGTGAAATTGCAAGTCCGCGCCGACTTTCATGTACGTTATGGATTGAAATTAATTGTCGAAGACATTGATGTTGAATATTCCTTAGGAAAAATGGCGTTGTCGCGTCGTTTGGCATTGCTTGAATTAGAAAAACAAAAGCTATTAAACGCCAATAAACAGCTTTCGCCGCCTACGGTTTGGCAGCGTTTGGCAATTATTTCGAGTGAAACTTCCGCAGGTTGGCTTGATTTTGAAACACATTTGCGACAAAATCCAAATCATTTGGGTTTTTCTTTGACACTTTTCCCCGCCGCCATGCAAGGTGAACACTTGGAAAAAGAAATCATTACACAATTAGAAATTATTGAAAGGGAAAAAGAAAATTTTGATGCCGTTGTTATTGTTCGTGGTGGCGGTTCTCGTTTAGATTTGAGTGGTTTTGATAAATTATC
>JBJOPA010000136.1:0-5493 GCA_046051005.1 Bacteroidota bacterium | reverse complement strand
TTGACGGGCGGTGTGTACAAGGTCCGGGAACGTATTCACCGCGCCATGGCTGATGCGCGATTACTAGCGATTCCACCTTCATGGAGTCGGGTTGCAGACTCCAATCCGAACTGGGACGAGGTTTTTGAGATTAGCTCCACATCACTGTATCGCAACTCGTTGTCCTCGCCATTGTAGCACGTGTGTCGCCCAAGGTATAAAGGCCATGATGACTTGACGTCGTCCCCGCCTTCCTCACTACTTACGTAGGCAGTCTCGCCAGAGTGCCCAACTTAATGATGGCAACTGACAATAGGGGTTGCGCTCGTTGCGGGACTTAACCCAACATCTCACGACACGAGCTGACGACAGCCATGCAGCACCTTGTTTCGCGCCCCGAAGGGAAACCAGCTTTCACCAGTCGTCGCTCACATTCTAACCTTGGTAAGGTTCCTCGCGTATCATCGAATTAAACCACATGCTCCACCGCTTGTGCGGACCCCCGTCAATTCCTTTGAGTTTCACCCTTGCGGGCGTACTCCCCAGGTGGCTTACTTATCGGTTTCCCTACGCCGCTCCATCCGAAGACCAAACAGCAAGTAAGCATCGTTTAGGGCGTGGACTACCAGGGTATCTAATCCTGTTTGATCCCCACGCTTTCGTGCCTCAGCGTCAAATAACGTCCAGTCAGCTGCCTTCGCAATCGGTGTTCTATGACATCTCTAAGCATTTCACCGCTACATGTCACATTCCGCCAACCTCAACGTCTTTCAAGTCTCGCAGTATCCATACCAGTTTCGGAGTTAAGCTCCAAGCTTTCAATACAGACTTACAAAACCGCCTACGCACCCTTTAAACCCAGTGATTCCGGATAACGCTTGCACCCTCCGTATTACCGCGGCTGCTGGCACGGAGTTAGCCGGTGCTTATTCTTATGGTACCGTCAGTTGATCATAAATGACCCTTTTTCGTCCCATACAAAAGAACTTTACAACGCAGAGCGCCTTCATCGTTCACGCGGCATGGCTGGTTCAGAGTTCCCTCCATTGACCAATATTCCCTACTGCTGCCTCCCGTAGGAGTTGGGTCCGTGTCTCAGTACCCATGTGGGGGTTCACGCTCTCACGCCCCCTACTGATCGTTGACTTGGTGCGCCGTTACCGCACCAACTATCTAATCAGACGCACACCAATCTTATACCGACGGATCTTTAATTTTAAAGTGATGCCACTCTAAAATATTATGGAGTATTACTCCCAGTTTCCCAGGGCTATTCTCCAGTATAAGGCATGTTATGTACGTGTTACTCACCCGTGCGCCACTCGTCTATTGCTAGACCGTTCGACTTGCATGTATTAGGCCTGCCGCTAGCGTTCATCCTGAGCCAGGATCAAACTCTCCATAGTAATTTTTTTTATATTAAACCCAGCCGAAGCCAGACCATATTAATCAAACCTATTCAGTTTAAAATCCCGATTTTTTCAAAGAAAAATAACTTTAATAAAAAATCGACGCTCGTAATTTAATCCTTTCTCTTTCGAGAATGATTCGCAATTCACTACATTTTAAATGTCTCTCTAACTTGTCAATCAACTTGCTTTTGATGTCCAAAACAATCTTCATCGTTTCGGGCTGCAAAGGTACAACTTCTTTTCATTCCACCAAACTTTTTGCAAAGTTTTTTTTATTTTTTTTTCAAAACCATCTGTTTAAACCTCAAAAAAGTAAAACAAACAATCTAAACCAAAAATAAAATTAAAGAACTAAAAATCAATTTTTAATACCTAAACAATTGCTTTTCTCTTAAAGCGACGCAAAGGTAGAACTAGTTTCTGAACTGTGCAAGTGTTTTCCAAAAAAACTTTTTAAAAAAATAAAATAATAAAACAAATCAAAAAAACTTTATTCCGAACTAAACTCATTTAACGCATCAACAAACGAACATAAACCACATCACAAAATTTAAAACAAAAATTAAACCCATTCAAAAAATTAAATTTTTTTCAAAATAAACTAAACTTTTTTTCAAAAAAATATAAAATCAACAAAATCAACAAAAATATACCAAAAAACATAAAAAAATCGCCCTCCAAAAGCAAATATACTGGGGGGGGGAGCATTTTCAAAAAAATAAAAAAAAAATCATCTGCTCCGAAAAAACGGAACAGATGATTTTTTTGAGAACATAATTCTACTACGTTATAATACGATTAGAATTTATAGGTCAACTGCATATTGAATACACGACCCAATTGGCTGAACTGCGAACCATTGTAGCCCAAGATGTCGTAACGACCGCTAAAGCCCAAGAAACCGCGCAACAACGCTTTTCTTTCAGGGTCTGCCAATGCAGCTTTTGCGTCTGCCAATTTCGTGGCATCTGTAGCACCTTCAATTGCATTCACTTCTAAATCCCATTTAGGTAACACACCGAGTAAGTTGTTGACATTTACGGTAACCGCCATTTTGTCGTTGAAACTATAACCAATACTCAAGTCTGTAACAACCGCAGGTTTGAACACAGCTTTGATATAATTCATATCTTCATTTGCATTGTCAAAATCACGGAAAGCCGTTGGTCCGAAAAGCGTATTGTTTAGGTTGAAGTTCCATTTGTCCAATGAAACGTCAATTCCGAATATTGCTTTGTATTTTGGACGGCTTTCTGTCAACAACGAACGGATTTGACCATTCAAGATACTTGAACCCGCAGCCGAAACAGCAGCTGGCTCAGCTGGTTTGCCTACGATTTCGTTTTTCAAAATCACGTTACCCGCCAAGTTGAAAGCCAATTTACCTTTTTCGCCGATAGCGATGTTACGATAAGATACGATATAGTCTAAACCAGAAGTATTGGTTTCGATACCATTGATGAAGAACTGAACCGATTTCAAATCGAAATTGCCTAAACCAACAGCATTGCCTTTCAAAATACGACCCAATTCAGTGGTTGGTGCTACTGCTTTTCGGTCGTCAGTAGTGATTGATGAACTATAAACGATACGGTCTCTTACATTGATGCTGAAATAATCGAGTGTAATGCTCAAGTTTTTGGTAGGATTGTAACCCAAACCAATCGTGATATTTTTAGATTTTTCTGGTTTCAAATTGTCAATGCCCAATGCACGCGCTTGGCGTGAACGGTTGTTGAACAAACCTGACAACTGAATCGTACCACCCGCAAAAGCCGCTTGTGTAGATTGTGCATAGATTTGGTGCAACGATGGCGCACGGAAACCCGAAGAATAAGAACCACGCAACACGAGTTGGTCGTCCATCAATTTATAACGAGTCGAAATTTTACCTACATTGGCATTGCCGAAATCGCTATATTTTTCTGTACGGAAAGTTGTGCTAACCAAAAATTCTTTGGTGATGTCATAACTTGCATCGAAATAAGCACCAATATTGAAACGAGTATTCGTACCTGCGTTCGCAATATCAAGACCTGGGAACGAGTTAGAACCTTCTGCTTTGTAAGAAGCCGTGTCACCCGCAAAAATAGAGAATGCTTCAGAACGCGCTTCCATACCCATACCGATGTTAAACTCTGGCGTTACGGCTTTGGTCACGTCTAAGTTACCTACCGCATGTTTGAACTCGTAGCCACCTGGTTTGAAACGAGTTGGGCTTGCTTTGCCCAAACCGCGATTGACAGTATTATCAACGGTGTACATTTGCTTATTGCCACCAATGGTGAAGCTCACGTCGCTGTTCCAACCATTGGTTTCATTTTTTGCACCGATGGTTGCATTGTAATCGGTCAAGTCGCCTTCAAAAGTAGGCACATAACCGATGTAACCTTTATAAAGGTCAACATCATCAGACGAGAACGCCAATGTAGCTGCCGTCAAATAGTTTTTACCGCCGTTGTCAGTTGATTTGTGCAACAAACCACGGTCTTGTCTCCAATAAGGTGTACGGAAATTTGCAAACGAACTTACTTTTTTCGTAATGTAGGCTGCGTTTGCGTAGAGCGAAGTGTTTTCGCCAACTGGCATACCACCGTTTACCGCAAATTTAGCCGCAGTGATTTCACCTGTTCCGTTGATGTTGTTACCCGTTGGGAAGTCCTTCAAGTAAGTGCGAATCAACGCATCAGAGTCTGGGTCACCACCAAATGTAGCAATCTCCGTTGGCACGTGGATATTGCCTGAACGAACTGCCGAATTTTGCTGACTAAACTCCAATGTGTAGTTCAAAAAGCCTTTTTCGCCGTAGTTGCCACCGCTATTGAGTGCTACGCTGTAGTTGCCACCATAGCCACCGCCAGGTATTGTCGTTGCAACTTTGTTGCCTTTAGCACCTGTGATGCCCGCGTTGACGGTCAATGTTGTGAAATCGTATTTGTCTTTCAAAATTACGTTCATTACACCTGCAATCGCATCAGAACCGTACTGCGCAGATGCACCATCGCGCAAAATCTCTACCCGTTTGATAGCTGATTGTGGAATCGCTGAAAGGTCAACACCCGTTTCGCCACGACCTGGCGAAAACTGAACGTACAACAAAGAAGACAAATTCTTACGTTTGCCGTTCACCAAAATCAACGTGCGACTTGGTCCCATGTTGCGAATTTCCCAAGGGTCGAGCAACGTAGTTGCGTCATTTACAGGCGTGTTCACCGTATTGAACGAAGGCACGCGATATTGCAACGCCTTGTCAAATGAAGGTTGACCCGTCGAAACCAAGTCTTTTGCGCCCAAAATGTCAATCGGAAGCGGCGAATCATAGACGGTGCGTTGCGTGTTGCGGCTACCTGTCGAAATTGTCACCGTGCCGAGTTCGTTCTCGGTGCTGCTCAAATTTACATCAACCGTTACGTCGCCGCCATCAATGTTAACCACTTTGGTTTGCGAAGCATAACCTACAAATGAATAGCTCACTTGATATTTGCCTTTGCTCAATGACAACGTATAGCTGCCATCTGCATTTGTCAACGTACCTTTTGTAGTGCCAACGACACCCACCGATACGCCAGGCAAACCTTCGCCCTTGCCGTCTTTAACCGAACCCTTGAGCGTTTGCGCCCAAGCAGCCATGCTTGTCAATATCATGACAAACGTAGCAATAATGCGTACTGTTTTTTGCATACTTAAAAAATATTTAATGTTGCGTTAGTAAAAAAATTATTAATAAATGATAGTTAATATTTAGTTGAAAAAGAAGTAATATTTAGTTGGAAAAAAATTTCATTGCTTTATAATTTTAACGTTTACTTGGTGATAATGACTAATCTGACCGCAATAATACCACGTTTTTCTAAACTATGATAACTTTATTGGACATTTATTTTATTTTGTTCAAAAAAAAGCAAACTTTATAACTAATTGCAAATTTTTATTTTGAAAAAAAGTAAATTACATTATTTTATGCTGTTTTCAAAAAAGATGTTTTAATGACCATATAATACGTCTCAAAAATATAGTTTTAACAAAAAATGACTTTCCTCCTCCCTTCGGGGGGATTGAGGGGGGACTTACTGGGGGGGGGTAAAACAAACAAATTTGCCTC
>JBJOPA010000135.1:0-18983 GCA_046051005.1 Bacteroidota bacterium | reverse complement strand
AATGATGATGATGTCGTAATCAAATTTCAACGCCGTTTTTACCAATTTTTCAGCGCAAGCGGAAACCATTTGCGTAGCGCGCATGGCAGCTCCAAAAATGCCAGTATGCCCAACCATGTCGGTATTTGCATAATTTAGACAAATAAAGTTTGGTTGATTGCTTGTAATGTCTTCACAAATTTTTTCTGTAATTTCTCCTGCGCTCATTTCTGGTTGCAAATCATAGGTTGCAACTTTTGGCGAAGCCACCAAAATGCGGCGTTCTCCTTCAAATGGCGTTTCTTGTCCACCCGAAAAGAAGAAAGTAACGTGCGGATATTTCTCCGTTTCGGCGATTCTGACTTGTGTTTTTCCTGCTTTTGAAATCACTTCGCCGAGCGTTTTCACCAAATTATCCTTTTCAAAAACGATTTCAACACCTTTGTAGGTGTCATCGTAGCGAGTCATGGTGACCACTTTTAGGTCTGGAATGGCGGTCATTCCAAAGTCTTTAAAATCTTTTTGACTCAACGCTTCCACGATTTCACGCGGTCGGTCGGTTCGGAAATTGAAGGAAATGACGACATCGCCTGCTTCAATTTTGCCTCCATTTCCAACGGTCATGGGTTTCAAAAATTCGTCTGTAATGCCTGCTTCGTAGCTTTTTTGAATGGCAGATGCTATGTTTTTGACATTTTCGCCGATGTTTTGGGTCAACAAATCGTAGGCAAGTTTAATGCGTTCCCAACGTTTGTCCCTGTCCATCGAATAGTAGCGACCAATAATAGAAGCAATTTTGATAGATGGATATTTCTGAATGTGATTTTCTAATTCCTTCAAAAAATCTAAACCACTTTTTGGGTCGCAATCGCGCCCGTCCGTGAAGGCGTGGATGCGCGCTTGGGGAACGCCTTCTGTCGCCGACATATCACAAAGTGCTTTTATGTGATTGATGTGAGAATGCACGCCGCCGTCGCTGACGAGACCGATAAAATGAACCGTTTTTTGGTGTTTTTTGGCGTATGCAAAGGCATTTTTGAGGGTTTGATTGTCAAAAAAATCGCCATCGCGGATAGATTTGCTGATGCGCGTGAGTTCTTGATAGACTACACGACCTGCGCCAATATTCATGTGACCGACTTCCGAATTGCCCATTTGACCTTCGGGCAAGCCCACATCTTCGCCAAAAGTGATGAGTTCGGCATTCGGATATTTTTGATATAACGAATGGATAAATTTCGGATTGGCGAGCGCGATTGCGTCCGATTTGCGTTTTACGCCATGCCCCCAACCATCTAAAATTAGGAGTAACGCTTTTTTTTCTGTCTTTTTTGACATCGTTTTTTCTTTTGATTGATAATTTGTAATGCTCAAAAATCGCCGCAAAATTAGCATTTTTTTGACTTAAAAATGCCCCCCCCCAGTATATTTGCCTGTAAAGAACAAAAAAAACAGATAATTCGGCTCAATTTTAGGACTTATCGTAACTTCGCACAGGTTATCGGAAAGAACAAAATAAAACAACCAATTTTTTATATCAAAAAATGTCAAAAGTCAATTTATCCACTATTGAAAATTATCTTTCGTGCGAATCGTCGTTTTTAGTCGGCGTGTTGCCACAAACTGCACTCGCATTGGACGATGCACAAGTTATCGAAATTTTAGAAAAAAAATTAGGCGATAATTTTACTCGCGCTTTCGACCCAACGTTTGATTTTCCGTCGCCCGTTGCCCACCAAACCAACGGAACTTGGTTGCGACATGCGAACATCGTGGGCATCAATGTGCGCACCATCGGCTCGTTTTGGAATATCATAAAATATAATTTGACGCTTGCCGATGCTCAAAATTCGATTCATTTGTTGCCGATTTGGGAGCCTGGCGTGGTGGCAAGTTTGTACGGAATGTCGAGTTGGCAACTCAATACGGAGTTTTTTTCGCCCGCCTTGCGCGATGAAATGCCGTCTTTGGACACCGTCGAAAAACAGATGAAAATTTGTGTCAACATCCTCCACGCGCTCGGAAAAACGGTGGGCATGGACGTAATCCCGCATACCGACCGTTTTTCGGAACAAGCACTCGCAAATCCGCGTCTTTTTGAATGGTTGCGCCGAAAAAATACGCAAATCGTGGAACATGGAAACAAGCTCCACGAAAGAGTAGAAACATTGATTTTCAACTATTTACAAAGTAAAAAATCATTAAATTACGCACTTCCAAAATCTAAAACAGAATTTTTTTCAACAAAATTTCCAGAAGAAAGACGCTTGGAAATATTGTTCGGAAATCCGCATAATTTCATGCAACGGCTCCAAAATCGGGAGGAAATCATTGCCGTTTTATATGCCGAAGGCTTGGAAACCGTACCCGCCACGATGGGTCCGCCCTATCGCGGCATCAAGATAGATACGTCAGATGCCGCGCTCACGACCGATGAAAAAGGTCGTACGTGGCGCGATTTTTTGATTACCGAACCGCAGCCTTTTTCGCGCGTTTTCAATCCTTTGGCGCGTTATAAATTGTACGAAAACAAAAATGACAATCAAAATTGGGAACTTGATTTTGACGCGCCACTGACCGAAAATTGGGAATATGTGGCAACTCATTATGCCCAAATGCAAACCCGTTTTGGGTTCGATTTCATGCGCGGCGACATGGCGCACGTGCAACCGCGCCCGCAATTGTTGAAAAAAATAGATGGAAAAGTACCCCCCCAGTATCAAACCGATTTTTATGACATTTTGGGTTTTATAAAGCAAAAAATTGCTAAAAACGCGCCTTATTTTGGGTCTTATGCCGAAACTTTTCTCGCGCCGCCCGACAAAATGGCGTATGGCGACGAGTGCGACCACCTCGAATATGCCCATGCAGATGCCACATTGGGCGATTTGCAAAGCACCGTCGTAGGTTCTGAACGGTTTTTGACGGAGTTAGAAAAATATTTGACAATTGCAGAAACGCGCACGTTTGCACCCACTTTTGCCATGATGACCGCCGACAAAGACGACCCGCGTTTCGACGAATTTTATCAGAAAGGAAATGAAACGCGCTTCTTTTTTGGGAATTTTGTTACCGATTTGCCGAGTTATATGTCGCTTGGTTTTGAATGTCGTGACCCACATTTTGAGCCTGCGGACAACGAATTTTATACAAAATTGTACGTTTTCCTAGAAAAAATGGGACCAAAATCTGTCAAATCCGCTTATCGGTTTGGTAGAAATGATTTTTTGTTTGAAAATTTAGAAGCAACAAAATTTTATCTTGATGAAATTTTTGAGGAAATAAAATCAGAAAAAACGCATTGGTTGCTAAAACCCAATGCGCAACAATCCGTTGCCGTTTGGACGCAACAAAGTGCGCCGAATTATATTTTTGTCGTCAATTTCGACCTCGAAAATGCGATTGAAAATGTGGAATTTTCGTTCAAATTTTCAAAAAAGGCTACCCCCCAGTATGCGCACGATTTTTCGACGATTGACGACGAAAAACAAGCCGATTTGCAGGTTGCCGACCAAAAAATAACCCTCGCCCGCGTGCGTTCGGGCGAAGGTTTAGCGTTTAAGTTGCAGCGTTAACAAGATTTGAAATCAAGTTTTTTCTACAATTCCACGTTTAAAAGAAAGTTGGTGGTTAAAGAAAAATGTTTCACGCAGACCACCATTTTTTTCTTTTAAAAAGCTAAAAAATTGAATGGTTTGCCTGCACGTTTTCCATGAAACGAACAGTTTAGATGGCGAAATTTTGCACAGCATTGCGCCAAAATAATATTTTTTAACGGAACTTAAATTTTCCGAAATCTACAACAAAACAATCTACCAAACCTTTGTCGCGCAAATTGTCGCGGAACTCTCTCGCTTGTTGAGCAGATGTAAAATTGCCTGCAAAAACGCGATACGTATGGGTTTTGCTCGTTTCTACGTCGTGGTGAACGCGCAATTGTTTTTTGTCCAAAATGCTACTCAACCGCGTGTTGATGTTGTTGATGAGCCATTTAATTTCGTGGTTAAAGGCAACTTGCACGCCAAAACCTTTGGCAGGCAAACGCTCTGTTCCCTTTGTAACAAAATATTTACGCGGGTCGTAATTGCCGTTTTCAACAAAATCTTCGTTTTCGTCGGCAAATGTTGGAGCTGCTTTTGAAGTCGCTTTTGGCGTAGCTTTTGGAGCGACTTTGGCAACGGTGACGGGTTTTTCAACAGGTTTTTCGACTGCGGCGGGCTTGTCGTTGGCAGCAAACTCGCTGTTTTCTTCCGTTTCAGCAGGTTTCGGTGTGGGTTTTGGCACGTTGACACGGGCATATTGCGTCGGAATTTCCTGTTTTCGATATTCAGGTTTGTTGTGCGCTTCGAGCAAATCGAGCATTCGTCCTGCGCCCAAACCTTCTTCAAAACGGCTAATTTGCTCGCCTTGCGCGGTCATAAAGAGCGTAGTTGGCAACAATCTGACGCTGTGTTGGAGGCGCAATTGATGCCCCACCGCATTGTCAATATCAACTTTTAGTAAAATATAATTTTCTGAAATGTAGTCCGATACCGTTGGATTTCCGTAGGTATATTCGTCCATAATATGACATGGTGTACACCATTTTGCTTGAAATGTGACCACCAAAACTTTGCCCTCGCGGGTCGCACGTGCGCGGGCGGCTTCAAAATTGTTTTCGACAATTGCCGTTTTTTTTGGGTTACCATGATGATAAGCGAAGCCCATACCAGCCAAAGCCATCAAACCAGCCAATGCCCAAAGGGCATACATTAAATGTTGCTTTCTCATAATTCGTAATTTAAAAAATTCGTAAAACATTTTTTTAAAATTAGTAGTTTTAAAATGTATAAAAATTTGAATAACATATTTTTATGAGTAAAATAAAAAAATATGTATTTGAAAAACACATAACCGTTTTGCGTCTCAATGGCTCGCACAAAGCCAATAAGAAGGTCTGATGAATGCACACGCACCAAACAAACAGTTAAAAAAAAGATAACTGAAATAAAGAAAAAATAAAATATTGAATAACTAAAATTGGAAATCTACCCGCAGAATAGTGGGCAAAGAAATCGTTTTAGTTCTCTTCATAGTAGTAATAAAAATAAATTATAAATTTTAATTCTATTATAATTTATACTAATCCAAAAATGTGCCAAAACAATTTATGAAAAATAAAATATTTAAAAAATGTTTATTTGTAGTTTCGCTTCTTATATTTATGATGTTGTGTAGAAAGGATTCAAAAAAAATAAAGCGCGTTCCGAATCGAAACGCGCTTTATTTTTTTTATATTGCTTTATTTTTTATCTCGTCAAAACGACATAATCTTGTACCAAAGTTTTTAGGAACAAAATCTTGTCTGGCGTATCGTCTTGAATCTCCAAAACACTGTGCAAGTGTTCCACCAAATCATCAATTACAACAATGTGTTCTGCATTTCGATATTTTTGGTAACGCAAAATTGCCTGCCGAATCGTGAGCATATCGTCTTCCGAAAGCTGTCGCACCTGCGGATAGACAGGCGTGTAGTTTTCGAGCGTCTGGATTTTCAAAACGTCGCTCAAAAAAGTTCTACGCGCTTTTTGGGCATTTTGAATGACGGCGGTGTTCGCGCCCATGTCGCCCAATCGCTGTCGTCGGTCAGAAGTGACAATCAAAATGGAGCCAAAAATGCCAAAAGAAGTCCAAAAATCAATCAATCCAAGCACGCCGCGCAAAAAAAGGTCGCCAAAAGTCGGCGCACGACCGTCCAATTCCACGACTCGAATGTTAACCGCCATTTTTCCCAACGTTTGCCCGCGAAACAAAGCCTCGAAAAACATAGGATACAAAACAGACATGCTAAGGAAAAACATGACCACAAACTCCTCCAAAACACGCGAATAAATGCGCAACGAAGCGAGAGAATAGACCACCACCCAGACAAAAACGCCCATGACGATGACATCAATCAGCCGCGCCAAAAAACGCTCGCCCAACGTCGCCAACGGATATTCGATAACCACATTGTGGGTCGTATTTATATCAATTGTTTTCATAGAAATAAAATTTGAATTAATATTTTGGATTTTCGCAATCCGTGCGCTGCTGCAAAGTTGCATTAGTTGCGGGACATAACAAAACAATATGCGTAAAAAAAATATAATTTTTCAAAAAAAAGGCACCCCCCAGTATATTTCATCATTTTTGACTTGAAATGACGGCTGGGCATTTTTTATTTTGAAAATTTGTTTTCCAACTAATTTTCTTCGTATTTTTTTGAGAAAAAACATTTTTGTTGCTTGGATACTGGGGGGTGCGTTTTTTCCCAGCATTTTCAAGATATTTCACTAAAAAAATAAGAAATATGCCCTAAAGCGTTTTTTTTGAATCAAAATTTTGAAAAAATTGTACTTTTGTGGCTCAAAAATTTTAAATTTCGATATGCAAGACCAAATTTCACTTCAAGATATTCGGACAATTTATTTTGTGGGCATCGGCGGCATCGGCATGAGTGCTTTGGCGCGCTATTTTTTGCTGCGCGGTTGCGACGTACATGGCTACGACCGCACGGAAACCGAGTTGACGCGCACGCTCGCGCAGGAGGGCATGAAAATCCATTATACAGACGACATCAAATTTATTCCTTCAACAGTAGATTTGGTGGTTTTTACGCCTGCGATTCCCAAAAACCATAGCGAATTGTTGTATTTTCAGGAACATAATTTCCCGATTTTAAAGCGTTCGGAGGTCTTGGGCATCATTTCGAGGGGCATGAGATGTATTGGCGTTGCAGGAACACATGGCAAAACTTCGACTTCGAGTATCGTGACGCACGTTTTGCGAACAGGCGGCATTGATGCAACGGCGTTTTTGGGCGGCATTTCGTTGAGTTTGGGCAGCAATTTTGTAGAAGGAAAATCTGATTGGGTGGTCGTGGAAGCCGATGAATTTGACCGTTCGTTTTTGCGATTGAGTCCTGATATTGCCATCGTGACGGCGATTGACCCCGACCATTTGGACATTTACGGCGATGAGGAAAATTTTAGAAAAGGCTTTCAAGATTACGCCGCGCGCTTGAAAAATGGCGGAAAATTGCTGAAAAATATCGAATTAAAAGATTTTGAAGCAGCGGAAAGAGAGTTGCAACGCGACATCAGCTGGACGACTTACGGCACAAACGGCGGAGCTTTTCAAGCCTATAACATTCGAGTTGAAAATGGTTTTTTTGTTTTTGATTACAAAAGTCCATTAGGAAATATGAAAAATGTTTTGTTTACGTTGGCAGGTCGGCACAACATAGAAAACGCAGTGGCAGCGATGGCAGTTGCGCAATTATTGGGTGTCAAAACGCCCAAAATAAAGCAGGCTTTGGCGAGTTTCAAGGGAATCAAAAGGCGTTTTGAACGCATTTTTCAGAGCGAAAAATATGTTTTTATTGACGATTATGCGCACCACCCGACGGAATTGGAAAATGCCATCGCCGCCGCAAAAATGTTGTTTCCGAATCGAAAAATTACGGGCATTTTTCAGCCGCATTTGTTTTCGCGCACCAACGATTTTCAAGATGGATTTGCGACAGCGTTAGACGAATTGGACGAAATTGTTTTGTTGGATATCTATCCCGCTCGCGAATTGCCGATGGCGGGCGTGACCTCAAAAATCGTGTTTGATAAAATGAAAAATCCTAATAAAACCTTGACAGATAAGCAAAATTTGATGGATATACTGGGGGGTAGGCTTTCTGAACTCGATGTCGTACTGACGCTCGGCGCGGGCGATATTGACACGTTTGTCCCCAAAATAAAATCGGTTTTAGAAAAATATAATTCGTAAAATATTGATATTTTTAAGAGAGAAAACAAAAATTTCATGGCGCAACAGCAACCTTACAAAATTGACAATCGAAAAATCATTGGAACAATCATCGCTGCGGTGGTGATTATCCTGATTTTTTGGACGTTTGGGCGACAAACCTCGCAGCCCGTTTCTGGCTTTCGTGTCGAATTGAAACACCTCGAATCGGGTTTTGATATGATTAAAGAAAAAGATATTATCAATTTAATTCAGAAAGGTTTTGACATTGATAGCAACTCGACTTCGCTGGGAGCCATTGATGCAAAAGCCGTCGAATCGCGGTTGGAACAAAACGAATTTGTCGAAAATGCCGAAGTTTGGATTGATGTGCGGCGGCAACTTAACGTCAAAATCACCCAACGCGAACCAATTGTGCGGATAATTGACGACCAAGGAGGCAATTATTATCTCGACAAAAATGGCGTTCGCATGCCTGCTTCGCGCTACTATTCGGCGCGAGTGCCGATTGCAACGGGCAATATTGCGCCGTATATTTTCGATTTTCAGCAAAAAACAAATTATGGATTAAAAAATTTGTTTGATTTTACGAAACGGCTTTTGAATGACGATTTTTTTAGTGCCAATTTACAGCAAATTTATGTCACCGCCGCAGGCGATTTTACGGTGATTCCGATGATAGGCGACCAAAAAATTTTGTTTGGAACGCTAGAAGATTTAGACGAAAAATTGAAATTGGTCAAGGTTTTTTATCAAGAGGCAATGCCTTACGAAGGTTGGAAAAAATATGCCACCATCAATGTCAAATATAAAGGACAAATAATTTGTAAAAAAAGGTAAATCAATATTTTAAAAATTTTTAAAAAAATGGATATAACAACAATGCTCGGCAACGCTGCCGCATTTTTAACGACTATCAGTTTTTTGCCGCAGGCGGTACAAACGATTCGGACAAAAGACACGACGGGTCTTTCTTTGCCAATGTATGCATTGTTTTTTGCAGGTGTTTTGTTTTGGGTGGCTTACGGCTTTCGGATAGGAAGCATGTCATTGATGATTGGAAATAGCATCACCGTATTTTTGGCGGGCATCATTTTGTTTTACAAAATTCGAGAAATATTAGTAAAATAAGTCCCCCCCCCAGTATATTCTACTATTTTTGAATGTTTTTTTGATTTATTTGACACAACAAAACTATTCATAAGGTAATCTTTGTTTTAGCGAAATAATATTGGTCAAGGCTTAGCATTTTTTTAATGGAAAAAAATTATTATAAAGCATATTACCATTTAGAGCGCGAGCATTGGTGGTTTGTGGCGCGTGGCGAAATGCTATTGGCGCATTTGAAAAGCGAAAATGAAGGTAAAAAGCCGCTCAGGATTTTGAATGTTGGAACGGCAACGGGCAGAACTTCGGAATTGTTGATGCAATTGGGCGAAGTCGAATCCATCGAATTTGATGCCGATTGTTGCGATTTTGTGCGCGAAAACGTAGGAATTAAAGTCACCGAAGGGTCAATTTTGGCGTTGCCTTTTGCCGATGGCGCGTTCGACGTGGTGTGCGCATTCGACGTGATTGAACACGTGGATGACGACGCAACTGCCGTAAAAGAACTGTTTCGCGTTGCAAAATCGGGTGGTTTGGTGAGTGTTTCTGTGCCAGCATTTCAGTTTTTGTGGTCGCAACATGACGTGGTGAATCACCATTTTCGTCGCTACACGCGGGCGAACTTGCGCGAGGTTTTTCTGAAAAACGGAAATGGCACTTCGATTTATGAAACGCATTTCAATTTTTGGCTATTTTTTCCAATTTCGGCATTTCGATTGTTAGCCAAATTATTGCCCGAACGAAAAATTGGCGACACAACAGAAACGGCTTCCGATTTTGAAATGGTGAAAAGTGGTTTCGTCAATCGCATTTTTTATAGAATTTTTAAATCTGAAAATTTCTTTTTGAGTAGAAAAATCAGTTTGCCCGTTGGCGTGTCTATTTTATCGTCTTGGCGAAAAAAATAATTTTTTTTATTCTATAAAATATTAATAATCAAATTATTAAATAATTTTAAAATTCAATATTCAACATGGAACGTAGCAGAATTGCGAGTTTTTTGATGTTTGCTTTTGCCGTTGCGTTGGGCGCGTGGGGCATGAATTGGTACAACAATATTGGCAAACACGAAGAAAAACATGAAGCCGATTTGATTTTGGAACAAGTAAAATCGGTTTCAAAAATGGTGACGACCGAAGCCTATTTCAGCGAAATGTATAAACATGAGGATTATTGGGGTGCGGATTTTTCATTTTTCAAGAAAAAAGCATTGATTCGCGTCAAAGCAAAAGTGTTGGCGGGTTACGACTTCGAGAAAATAAAATTTGAAGCCGATGAAAAAAATAAAATATTAAAAATATCGAATGTAGGGGAACCAAAAGTGCTGGGCATTGACCATTCATTAGATTATTTTAATATGGACGAAGGCATTTTCAACTCCTTCAAATCTGAAGATTACACGCGATTGGGCGTGTTGGCAAAACAGTTTGTCGAAAAACGCGCTGTCGAAACGGGCATTTTGGAAAATGCAAAAGTGCAAACCAACGCGGCATTTCAAGCCATCGGCGCATTGGCAAAGGGCATGGGCTGGCAAATGACGATTGAGGGCGTGCCACAAGGCACCCCCCCAGTATCCAACTAATTTTTATGCATTCTTACGGGCTAAAATGGCGGCTCTTTGTTTTCTGATGCCACTGGTGAAATAAATTTGTAACGGCACGAGAATCACCGTTGGCGCAAACCATAAGATAAACCAAGGCAATGTCTGCAAAAATTTGGCGTTGACAGCAAAAGCAGTCGTAGAAGCGATGAAAGCCACCATCATCAATCGGACATGCAACAACAACCAATCTAACGAATGTTGTTTTTCTGAATTTGAAAAAGCACGATGTGTTCCCAAACCCGACGTGAACGTAAGGAAACCAAACGCTGCGAACAGAATTGAAATTGCTTCAATTTGGCTGCCAAACATGCCCGACGCGCCTTTTGCCATCATCAAAACGCCGCAAAGCAAGGCTGCGATGCCTAGAAATGGGTCTGTTTTTTTCATCGGTTTGCCTTTCATGCGTGCAATGCAGCGCACGGCAGGCACGATGCAAGACAAGACCAAACAAGCAATGCCCAACAAAAATGCAAAAAAGATAGACGGCGCACGGAAATATCCAAACACGGCAGAAATACAGACATATAACATGGCAAAGAAAAATGTATTGCCAAAACGACGGTGCAATGCTGCATTTTTGTTGAAATAAATGGCGAGTGGTCCCGCAATGAGTGTAACGGTTCCTGCTGCAATGTGTAAAAAACGATGCGTTTCTACTAAAAATTGATAATCCATATGTTTTTTTTTAAAGCGTGAAAATTTTTTTTATCAAAATAATGATACAAAAATAGACAAATATACTGGGGGGGGGATATTTTTTCGACCGAAACCTCATTTTTGACGCTTGAATCTACATTTTGGAAAGACAAAAAAAATGACACCGCTCGAAAGCGATGTCATTTTTTGTAAAATTCTTTTTTAGTTTTTTTTGAAATATTTTATTTTTTATATTTCACTTCAATGCCGAGTCCGACTTTTTTCTCTGACAATTCTTTGAAATTTGTTTCCAAAGAAATGCTCATTTTGTCTTCGCTGACAACGGCTTTTTTATTGTCCACTTCTTTCACTTTTTCGGGCAAATAATATCGGACGGTCATTGTCATTTTTTCTAACATTTCTTCCACCATTGCTTTTTGGCTTTGGTCTTCGCCTGTGTCGCCGAGCAAACTTGACATATCCAATTCGCCAAAAGTGTTGCTTCTTGTGAATTTTCCTTTTTCAAAGGCGTAGCGTACTTTTGTTTCTTTGGATTCGCCTTTTTTCGATTCTTCTGATTTTTCCATTGCTGCGTTGAGTGCGGTAACGTTTTCAAAATCGAAACTGGTAACATAAATGCCTGACTTTGAGGTGTCGAGTTTGACATTCGAGATGCCTTTTATGCCGACGTAAAGTTTGTAAACTTCGCCAAATGTCGAATCGAGGGTGTGTTTCATTTTGGGCATCATCTGACCCGTTGTGTCCATTTCGGCAAAAGATTCGATTTGCGTCATAAATTCGGTGGCATCAATGCGCATTGTGTATGCGCCTGAGCCGTCTTTTTTGAGGCGAATTTCTTCTAATATGTCTAAACAACTGGTGAGCGAAACGGTTAATACGATGGATAGGAAATAGAATAATTTTTTCATTTTTTTCTTCTAATTTTTTTTTGAAAATATTTTTTGAGAATTTAATAAAATGTCTGACACGAAGTCAAGAACACAATGGAGACCTATAAACCAACAAAAGTAACATTTTTATTGAGAAAAAAAAATAACTTTTTAAAAAAAAACTAACTTTTTTGTAGGTTGAATTAAAAAAAATGTTACCTTTGTGTCATTATTGCGTCTCTATTGAGAAAATGTGAAAAAAGATTAAAAAAAATAAATAAATTACATTTTTTTTTAATATTTTTTTGAAATCCTTGATTTTGGCAAGTTTTTTGAACTAAATAAAGTGTATAGGGAACTAATGTAACGTTACATTTCAGCGATGTAACTTCTTGATAATCAATGGTTATAATTTTTTGTGTTTCTAAACTACTGTCACAAAATTTTAACCTTTTTTCAAGAATTTATACATAGTATAAAACATTATTTATTACCTTTGTGTAATTAAAGAAATTAAAAAGTAGTTTTTGTGTTTATTTGTTTGGGTTAGAAGCCCCTGCGTTAAGTGGGGGGTTCTTTTTTTTTGTGGATATACAAAAAAGTTAGCTGCTGAAATCGCGATTTCAGCAGCTAACTTTTTGACTTTTTTTTACGAAAAATTTCTATTGTCGAGTTCCCCTTTCGTTGACGTTATATATTTCTTCGCGTTCGCTTCTGGTGCTTTGTCGGTCGAGTTTGTCCATCATTTTGCTAGATTCTTGCCAAAAATCGTGGAACATGGGCTTCACAAACTGAAACGCCGCCGATGCTTGGTCTGGCATGCGTTGCAAAAGTGGATAGCTGAACGAGTCGGCAGAAGTTGCGGGTTTGATGAGTCGCGCGGTGTCGGCAAACCAAATGACGTAGCTATACATTAAGATAAAAACCGTAGTGAGTAGCGTTCCGCCCGCCAATTGGTTAAACAAATTGATGTGCGTCCATTCCAACGTTTGCGTGAGGAAACTGGCAATCATGTTGATTAAAAATCGAGCGATGAAAAACATCATCACAAAACCCGCCGCAAACCAAAGTGGGTTCTGACTTTTAAAAGCCGTTTCGAGAAAATGTTTCGCGGCAGGCGCAAATTTGAACGCCGCAATGATGCCCAAAAAAATGGACAACACCGAAAACACCGTTTTGACGATGCCTTCCGAAAAACCCAAATAAAACCCGTAGGCGGCTACCGCTACAAATACTGTATCTATTAGCATCGCTTTACTTCAAAAAATTTTGATATGCTGAATGAAATTGATTAAAACTTTGCAAAAATAAGGTAAAAAAACGGTTCTATACTGGGGGGTACCCTTTTTTCTCTTTTTTTACAAAAGTTTTGCAAAGATAAATAAAAAAACTATTCGTCAACAACCCATACAAAATTGTAACTTTGCCACTCATTTTTTTCAATTGACTTTTTTTTTATATGAATTTGGAACAACCCGACTTGCTACTTTCTGTTGCCCAACTGCAACGCGCCGAAGGGCATACGACTTGGCAAAGTCCGTCTAACATTGCGGTTATCAAATATTGGGGAAAGCATGGCGTACAATTGCCCCGCAATCCGTCTGTCAGTTTCACGTTGCGCGATGCCGTCACGACTACGCAACTTGGTTTTGCACCGCGACAATCCGCACAAACGGAGCCTATTTCGCTACAATTTAGCTTCGAGGGGCAACCAAACGAAGCATTTCGAGCCAAACAAGTCAAATTTTTGGCTTCGTTGTTGCCCATTTTTCCATTTCTAAAACAATTGGATTTGACGATTTCTTCTCGCAATTCGTTTCCGCATTCGGCGGGCATTGCGTCTTCGGCAAGTTCGATGTCGGCTTTGGCAATGTGTTTGTGCGACCTCGAATCAATGCTTTTTGGACATGATTTTGATGAAAAAATGCTGCAAAAAGCCTCTTTCCTAGCGCGATTGGGTTCGGGCAGCGCGTGTCGTTCGCTCTATCCCACGATGGCGATTTGGGGAGAAACGCCTTCTGTCAAAAAATCGAGCGATTTGTATGCCGTCGAATTTGAGCCGCACCCTATTTTTAAAAATTATCACGACGCAATTTTAATTGCGGGCAAGGGCGAAAAATCCGTTTCGAGTCGCATGGGGCATGGTCTCATGGACGGAAATGCCTACGCACCCGCCAGATACGCGCAAGCCAACCAACGAATGGAAACCGTTTTGAATGCTTTTCGCACAGGCGATGTCGAAACTTTTGGGCAAATCCTCGAAGACGAAGCCATGACGTTGCACGCTTTGATGATGACCAGTTCGCCTTCTTTCACCCTTTTGCGTCCAAATACGTTGGCGATGATTGAAAAATTGCGCCAATTCAGAGCCGAAACCAAAACGCCCGTCTATTTTACACTCGACGCGGGACCCAATCCGCACGTCATGTATCCAGATTCGGTGGCAACAGTTGTTAAAAACTTTATTGAATCCGAATTGGTTCCGCTTTGCGAAAACGGTTTTTGGATTGCCGATAAAGTTGGAAATGGCGCAGCAAAAATTAGTTTATAAAAAAATTAAACGACGAATGCGATGCAACGATTGCGATATTTAGATGGATTGCGTGGTTTGGCGAGTTTTTTTGTCTTGTTATATCACTTTTTTTCAATGGATTGGATAAAAGAACTCCTTCCCATTGATGTGGTACATGCGATTAATGTCGTTTTTAATGGCACGGATTGCGTGTCATTGTTTTTTGTATTGAGCGGTTTGGTGTTGGCGTTGCCTTACGTGCAGGCGAGCGGCGAGGCGGTGGCTGCGGATTATCCACGATTTTTTTTGAGTCGCTTGTTCCGCTTGTTGCCAATTTATTGGATTGCCTATTTTTTTACATTCGTAGTGGGCGTGATTCCGAGCATTTTGGCGGGTAATTTTTGGCGCGATGTAGATTATAATTCCATCGTGTTGACCAAAGAATTTTTGATGATTCGAGGTGAACACCCGTTTTATATTCCGGGTTGGTCGCTTGAAATTGAATTGTTGATAGGCGCGTTGGTTCCTTTTTTATTGTTGTTGGCGCGTTATCGAGCGGCATTTTGGTTGGTTTTTGGATTGATTTTGCTAGGAAATCCCATTTTTTCGGTACACATCAATGCTTTTATGTTGGGTGCGTGGTTGGCGTTGAATTTTGAACAAATTAGGAAAATTGAAATTGAAAAAACGAAAATATATCGGTTTAGATATTTTTTTTATATCGTATTTGTCTTGATTTTTTCGGCGCGACATTTTCACGAATTTGTGAAATATAGCGGAAAAAATTATGTCAATAATTTGATGAATATTGCGGGCATCAATTTTTCGCATTTGAGCGGATTGGCGAGTTTTGCCTTGATTTTTTGGATTTTGACGCACTCAAAATGGCAAAATATTTTGTCAACGCGGCTGTTGGTTTGGTTAGGAAACATTTCATATTGTCTTTATTTGTTACATTGGTTGGTGGTTTTTGCGGTCGTTCGGACGTTTTGGATTCCGTACGTACGCGCACAAGGCGTTCAGAATTGGCAACTTTTGGCGAGTAGTTTTGCATTGGCGGTGGGTTTGTCATTGTTGTTGGCGCATATTTTTCATTTTTATATCGAGCAAAAAATTATTAATTATTTCAAAATAAAAACGCCGCAAATTGCGCGTTTTGTTGAGCAAAAAATCTTTAAAATAGATTCCTAAACTCAAAAATGCCTCCCCCCCAGTATAAACGGCATATTTTCAAAAAAAAATAGAAGTACTCGCGCATTTGCAAGTACTTCTATTTTTTTGAATTATATTTTAAAAATCAATAGCTTACCGAAACTTCATCAATGGTTTTGGAAAGCGACAAGAAAATCTGTTCGATGGTTCCTACGCCATTGAGTTTATACGCTTTTCCGAACGTGGCGTAATAAGCCGCCACAGTGGTCGTCTGTTTTTCATAGACTTTAAAACGATTTCTAATAATATTTTCGTCTTTGTCGTCGGCTCTGCCCGATTGTTCGCCGCGTTTTAAGATGCGTCCGATGATTTCAGATTCTGGCACATCGAGTTCGAGCAAACATGTAATAGACGTGTTGAGCGATTCGAGCAACTCGTCCAAAGCCGCAGCTTGCACTTCGTTTCTAGGAAAACCGTCAAAAATGAAGCCTTTCACGTCCGTATTTTGTTCTACCCGTGCGCGCAACATGCCAATCGTGACGGAGTCTGGCACGAGTTCTCCTTTGTCCATATAATTTTTTGCTTCCATGCCAAGCGGCGTTCCCTCCGTGATTTCGTAGCGAAACATATCACCCGTTGAGATGTGATACAGGTTATATTTTTTTACCAAACTTGTCGCTTGCGTGCCTTTGCCTGAACCTGGCGCACCAAAAAGTATCAAATTAAGCATAGTTCAAAAATTATTTATTTCGTAAATTTTAGGAGTTTTTTATAAGATTTTGCTTCCGTTTTTTTTTACAAAATCGAATGCTGTGCATGATAAAAAAACTGGTTATTTAAATTATTCTTCATGCTTTACCGACAAAAAGACTGCAAAATTAAGCACAATTACGGAAAAATCACAATTTTTTTGAAATATTTTTTTGAAATAAAAATTTTATTTTAAATGAATTGTTTTCTTAAAATAAAAAATTGAGGAAAAGATTAAAAACATTTTTTTCTTTTGAAACTAAAATCATTGAAATCAAAAAATACGTCGTTATTTGGATAAAAAAAGCCCCCCCCCAGTATCCGAGCCATTTTTGAGGCTCGAAAATGATTTTTTAGAAAACAGACGACTAAAAAAATATCAACAACCAGCACAAAGCGCGTCTTTTTTTCACATCAAAAATTTTTTATCAAAAATAATATAAAAGCATCTAAATTTGCATCAAAATTTTGAAAAAAGAGAGATGATAGAAGCCTATATTTTTGATGCCGTCCGAACGCCGCGAGGCAAAGGCAAACGCGATGGTGCTTTGCACGAAATTCGGTCGGTTGAGTTGTTGGCGCAAGTGTTAGAAGCCTTGCAAATCCGCCATCATTTGGACACTTCGCAGGTGGACGACGGCATTTTTGGTTGCGTCACGCCCGTTGACGACCAAGGCGGCAACATTGCAAAAACGGCATTGCTCTATGCGGGTTGGCACGAGCGCGTGGGCGGTTTGCAAATCAATCGGTTTTGCGCGTCTGCCCTTGATGCCGTCAATTTGGGAGCCATGAAAATTCGTTCGGGCTTGGAAGACCTCATCGTAGCGGGCGGCGTGGAAAGCATGAGCCGCGTGCCAATGCACTACGACGACGGCGCATTGCTCTTCGACCCCGAAGTGGTGACGCGGGTGGGCTACGTTCCGCAAGGTATTGCCGCCGATTTGATTGCGACGATAAACGGTTTTTCGCGGACGACATTGGACGATTACGCGCTTCAATCGCAGCAACGCGCCTTCCAATCGCAGCAAGAAGGACGGTTTTCAAAGTCCATTATTCCGATTCATGACCGCAATGGGTTGTTGATTTTAGATTACGACGAACATACGCGCCCACAAACCACGCTTGAAACGCTTCAAAATCTGCCTTCGGCGTTTGAAAGTATCGGAAAATTAGGTTTTGATGCGATGGCATTGCAGAAATATCCGTTTCTCGAACGTGTCGAACATGTTCATACGGCTGGAAATTCGTCAGGAATCGTAGATGGTGCGGCGGCGGTTCTGCTGGGTTCAAAAGAAAAAGGCAACGAATTAGGGTTGAAACCTCGTGCGCGAGTGGTATCCGTCGGAACCGTCAGTACCGAACCCACCATCATGTTGACAGGGGCAGTCATGGCAGCCCGCAAAGCCTTGAAAAAAGCAAATATGACTTCGCAAGACATAGATTTGTGGGAAATGAACGAAGCATTTGCAGCCGTTGCGCTACATTTTCAGCGAGAAATGAATATTCATTCCGATATATTTAATGTCAACGGCGGTTCCATTGCCTTGGGACATCCACTCGGCGCAACGGGAGCGATGTTGATTGCGACCGTACTGGACGAGTTGGAACGCCGCGATTTGCGTACCGCTTTGATTGCGCTTTGCGCGGGCGGCGGCATGGGCGTTGCGACAATTATCGAAAGAGTATAAAAAAAAACGCATCACGATAAAGTGATGCGTTTTTTTATATGATATTTTTTTACTGCTCTTTTTTTCTGTTTTGCGTTTGTAAAAAGCGTAATATTAGATAAACTAAAGAAGCCAATGCTGCTAATGCGGCTGCAACATAGGTCATGGCAGCCCACCAAAGTGCATCTTTTGCACCGTCGTAGGCAGCTCCTTTGGCTACACCACTTTGGTCGAGCCATGCAAGTGCGCGACGGCTGGCATCGAATTCCACTGGCAATGTAATGAAGCTGAACAATGCTGTGACACCAAAAACGGCAATCGCAACCACCAAAAGCCAAGTCTGATGCATCGAACCCGCCAATAACATGCTCGCCATGAACAGATATTGTTGAATCCCATTGGCAAAATTCACCATCGGGACAATAGCAGAACGCATTTGCAACATCGAATAAGCCGTTGCGTGTTGCACGGCGTGACCGCATTCGTGCGCCGCAACTGCCGCCGCCGCTACACTTCGTTCGTGAAAAACGGCTTCCGAAAGATTCACCGTTTTGTCGCCTGGATTGTAATGGTCGGTCAAAAAGCCACTGGCGGGCAATACTTTTACATCGTAAATATTATAATGTCGCAACATGGCTTCGGCAACTTCTTGCCCGCTCATGCCGTTGGGCAAGTTGACTTGGGCGTAATGTTTGAACTTGCTTTGCAAGCGACCGCTTACCAACATGCCAACGCCCGTCATTACGAGCGAAATAATCATCAATCCTCCAAACATAATTACTTTCTATTTTTTGTATTAAATTAAAAAAAATAAAGTTGATTTAGAATAAAAATCTTCTTCAAAAGTAAAACCTTTTTACGGTTAATCCACATTTTTAGACGTTTTTTTTTCAAAAAAGTATTTGTTT
>JBJOPA010000134.1:0-8820 GCA_046051005.1 Bacteroidota bacterium | reverse complement strand
CCCCCCTCAATCCCCCCGAAGGGTGGAGGTTTAACTTTTGTTTATATTTTTCGTTTTTTTCTGGAAAAAAACATACCCCCCAGTATAAAAGCCTTTCCACACGCGCAAGGAGGCTTTTATACTAGGGGGTGACTTTTTTTCTAAAATTTTTTAAAAAAAAACAAATAAAAGCCCTTTCACCGCAGCGAAAGGGCTTTTATACTGGGGGGTATCCAAATTATGGCAAGCGTATTAAAACGCCAAACCTACCCTGAAAAAGACCCGCAACTGATAGTCAAGTCCTGTTAAATTAGAGATTTCGGTTGTGAGCCAGTTGTTTTGGACACGTGGGTCTGCGTTGCGGTCAAGATTATTGCGCCCACTTTTAGCCGCCAATTCATAACCATACGAATAGACAAATCTATTCACAATGGTTCTCTCAAAAGCACCCACTTTGACACCATAGCCTTTTATCACACCGCTCGTAACGGGTATGACGCGGTTTTGGGTTTTGCCCGAATAGCTCAAAGTGCTTGCGCCGATATACCAAAATCGTCCGTAAGGACTGAGCGTATAATTGAGTCTTCCCCAAGCATATTCTAATCCCAATTCTTTAATATTAACGGTTGCATAATAATTAATGTCTCTTATGGTTGATGAATAACCATCGGTAATAATATTATTGACCGAAGTTGTATAATCGTAAATGACCGAAAGATTAGACCGCCGTGCCACCGTGTATTCCAACCTACCTGCAAAGCTATGACTGAAATTTAACAGGTTGTGCATGCCGCCTGTGATGCCTGCTTCTGCCACAAAACGTTTGCCTCTGTAGCCAGGCGTTAGTTGTGCGGTCAATTGTTGCAAGCTACACACCATACAACAAAATATCAAAATTATATTTTTCATTTTTTATTTCTTCTTCTTTTTGTTTTTTGATGATTTGACATTCTTTTTTTCGTTTTCGTTTTCTTTTTCCGAATCCTTGATTTTTTCGCCTTTTCCCCTGATTTTGAGCAACATGTCATACATGTGGGCGTGTAATGAGCCGTCGGAATCGCGTTGTCCGAGCGACATAAACTGAACGGTTTCGTTTCTACCCGTTTTCACATTATAGACCATCGTGAAAAGCAAGGCATCGTTTCGAGCATCAATCGTTGATTTGATGATTAACGGAATGCGCCAAAACGTCCAGAGAGAAGTAAAGATAGATAACGAATTATTTCCATATTGTCTTGCGCTGATAACGCCTGTCCAAACGAAATAGTCGGTTCCGTATTTTTTAGCAATTTCTTCTACTTGGGCTTGATTGGTGGGAACCACAAAGTGTTTTCCCGTTTCGTTTTGCTCCGAAAACCATTGATTGAGGGCAACCAAATCGTTAAATTTTTCGACATCACCCGCTTTGAGTTCGGGGGCTGCTAAAACGGTATTTTGCAAGCCTACGAGTTGGGCATTTTCTTTCAAAATGTCTCTAAAACGTTGATTGCCTTGCTCTGTGGCGAGGTGTAAACGCTCAAAATCGTCGCCGCGTGTATCAATTCGGGCATAAAAAGGATTGACGAAAACGACTTTTTTGACGTTCATCGGCAATCTTTTGGCGCGTTCTTTTTCTAACTCGCTCTCCGATTTTATTTCCTCTTGGTCTTTTGCTTTCGCGTCGGCTTCGAGGTCAGAGAAATGCTTTTTGAAATCTTCGACCGCCAACAAATCTGCCAAAGCATGTTTTGACCAATCTGCTTTTGGCACGTCGGCAGCTTTGGCGGCTTGTTTTTCTTTTATCTTTTCATATTTCGATTTTTTCTTTTTCTTTCCACTTTTTTCTTCTTCTTTGGGCTTTTCTTCTTCCACTTTTTCGTCTTTTTTCTCGGCTATACTGGGGGGGGCAGCATTGAGGAGTGCAGAGTCAATTTTTTCCGTCGAAAAGTCGTTCATCTTCATTTTATGATGATTGACGAGTTCCCAAAACGCATCGTATTTCATGCGTTTGAGTTCTTCATCTTTTGGATATTTGTCATTCATGCGCCACAAATAACTCAATGTCAAAATGTTGAGTTCCTTGTCGGTCATTTTGTCGAACAAATGATAAACTTGCTGACTTTCGCCTTCGACGCTATCGGCTTCAAACTGTTCTGCGTAGGCGGTGATGTCGGAGTGGTTTTTATATTTTGAAAAATTGTAAAGCGATTGTCCGACTTGTTTATCCACAAATGTTTCGTCGCCGCCCGCTTTTTTCAACAAAAATGCTGCGTAAATCGCGGATTGATATTCGCCATTTTGGTTATAAATCGAAGGCAATTCATAGCGCGCTTGCTGTTGAATGCGTTTGAACATGGTTTCAGAAACGATAAATTCTTTTCTGCCTTCGTTCGATTTTCCTTTGATGCGTTCCATCAACGCTTGGCGACGTTTGGCGAGATTTGGGTGCGTACTTTTAGAATCGTCTTCTGTTTCCATCGTGCCTTCAATGGCGCGGACGCTATCGCGGAACATCGTTTTTGGGAAACGAATGAAATCGGTTTCAAAGAAATTACGTTCAAAAGCCACGTCGTCGAAGGGCAAATAGGCGTATCGCAACACATCAATTGCGCTTTCTGTTGCCGCAAGTGAATATTGGGTTGCCAAAAAACGGGTCAAGCCCATGTCATCGGCTTCGGTTTCTTGTTCGCGGCTAAAAGCGTGTTTTGCCAACTGACGGTCTCTGATAGATTCGTCGCGTTGCACGTTTCTGTCCACTTGTCCGCGCTCAATTTTGCGTGCTTTTATGAAAAATTCGAGGGCGTGTTTCTTCTCGACGTGCGTAATTTCGTGTGACAAAATGAACGCCAATTGCGCCTCGTTTTCGAGTTGCGCCAACATGCCCAAGCTCATGAAAATGGAGCCGTCGTTGGTCGCAAAAGCATTGACCGCCGAAGAACGCATGATATAAAAGCGTACTTTGGAACGCAATGGACGATTTTCGCCCAACAACGCATCTGCAATTTGCCCCATGTATGCCGAATATTCGGGTTCGATGATGATTTTGCCCGAGCGCAACAACCCGTCAATGGCAAAATTGCTTTGCAAAAAGAATTTATCTTTGTCTTTGCGCGCTCGGCGTTTTTCATCGCTACCGATTTGCTCCAAATCTTTTTTGTACTTCACCGACGAGGGCGTGGTGAATTCTGTCGGCAAATTGCCTTTGTTGCGCAAAAATTGAATTTGCGCAAACGCGGAAGCACTCATCAACAAAAAGAGAAGGCTTCCCAACAAACGTTTTTTCATTTTGAGAAATGTTTTAATTAATCTTTTATAATGTCTTTTCTGGTGGCGAAACAAATTTTATGCTTTCCTTCGGTCTCCATGAAGGAGAGCGAATATTTTCGGTTACAAAATTAGAAAAGATAAACAAAGGTACTACATATTGCAAAAATCAAATATTTTAAAATGTTAATGTTTGCCTAATTGCTGAAAAAAAATATTTATAATTTGTTTTGAAAAAAAAGCTACCCCCCAGTATAGAAGCCGTTTTACATGCACAAAACCGCGTCTATACTGGGGGGTAGCTTTTTTTCAAAATATCGCTTGCGTTTTGAGATAAAAAATAGAACTTTGCGGCAAAATTTTAAAGATTTAATTAACCTCCACACTTCGGAGGAATTGAAAAATAAAAATATGAATAAAATACTGATTCTCGATTTTGGTTCTCAATATACGCAACTCATTGCGCGGCGCGTGCGCGAGTTGAATGTTTATTCCGAAATTGTGCCGTTCCATCAATTGCACAATGCTTTGAACGGCGACCATCGTGCGATTATCCTAAGCGGAAGCCCATTTTCGGTGCGCGAAGAAGGCGCGCCGCAAGTAGATTTGAGCAAAATCATTGGCAAAATCCCCGTTCTCGGCGTTTGCTATGGCGCGCAATTGATGGCGCAATATCACGGCGGAACCGTCGAACGGTCGCAAAAACGCGAATATGGAAAGGCGCAACTCGGCACCATTTCAGACGGCAACGACCCACTTTTCAAGGGCATCAACGCGGGGTCGCAGGTTTGGATGAGTCACGGCGATACCATATTTGAACTGCCAAAAGGCTTTGAAAAACTCGCCGATACTGGGGGGGGGGCATTGGCAGCCTTCCGAAAAACCCGCGCTGCGGACGGGAGCGAAGCCCCGACTTACGCCATTCAGTTTCACCCCGAAGTGACGCATAGTCTAGACGGTTTGGCGTTGCTCCGAAATTTTGTCATTGACATTGCGGGTTGTGCGGGCGACTGGACTTCGGCAAGTTTTGTCGAACAATCGGTTGCCGAAATCCGTCAAAAAGTGGGCAACGACGAAGTGTTGTTGGCACTATCGGGCGGCGTAGATTCGAGCGTTGCGGCGTTGTTGTTGCACAAAGCCATCGGCAATCGCCTCAAATGCTTTTTTGTGGACAACGGTTTGTTGCGAAAAAATGAATTTGAAGACGTGTTGAAATCGTATGAAGGCATGGGATTGGACGTGGTCGGCATTGATGCCAAACAGCGTTTTTACGATGCCCTCGCCCTCAAGACCGACCCCGAAGACAAGCGAAAAGCCATCGGACACAGTTTTATTGAGGTGTTTGACGAAGCTGCCAAGCAGTTTCCGAACGTAAAATGGTTGGCACAAGGCACGATTTATCCCGATGTGATTGAATCCGTTTCCGTTCACGGACCTTCGGTGACCATCAAATCGCACCACAACGTAGGCGGTTTACCCGAAAAAATGAACCTCAAAATCGTTGAGCCGTTGCGCATGTTGTTCAAAGACGAAGTGCGTCGCGTAGGAAAAACGCTGGGTTTGGTCGAACATATTTTGATGCGTCACCCGTTTCCAGGTCCAGGTTTGGCGATTCGGATTTTAGGCGACGTGACGGTGGAAAAAGTCGAATTGCTACAAAATGCGGATAAAATTTTCATTGATAAATTAAAATCTTGGAACTTGTATTCCGAAGTTTGGCAGGCGGGCGCGATTTTGTTGCCCATTCAGTCGGTCGGTGTCATGGGCGACGAGCGCACCTACGAGCGCGTGTTGGCGTTGCGCGCCGTGAGTTCGTCGGACGGCATGACGGCGGAATGGTCGCGGTTGCCCTACGATTTTTTGGCAGAAGTTTCGACCGAAATCATCAATCGGGTACGGGGCATCAATCGCGTCGTGTTCGATATTTCCACCAAACCACCTGCTACGATTGAATGGGAATAAAGAATAAAATTTTTATTATTTCTTGGATATAAAAAATAAAAATTGGTTTGCGTCTGGAAAAATGCAAACCAATTTTTGAATATTTTTGTCCCCCCCCAGTATAAACGCCTATTTTTGAGCGTTTTTTTAAAAAAATATAGAAACAGATATGACAACCATCGCATTATTGATTTTTGTAATTGGTTATGCTGCGATTGTGGCGGAACATAAAATCAAGGTGGACAAAGCGGCAACCGCTTTGCTCACGGGCGTAGGCGTGTGGACGGTCATTGCGTTGGGCGCAACCGATAGTGCGGCAATTGAACACGATTTGGGGCATCATTTCAAAAATGCCGCCGAAGTGCTGTTTTTTTTGCTCGGAGCCATGACGATTGTGGAACTCATAGACGCGCACGACGGATTTGACTTCGTGGTGCGCCGATTGAAAACGCGCCGAAAACAAACCCTGTTTTGGTCGTTGGGGTTGTTCACTTTTTTTCTTTCTGCGCTGCTCGACAACCTGACGACCACGATTGTGATGATTTCTTTCCTACAAAAAATGGTCAAAAATCGCGAAGAACGCCTTTTGTTGTCCGCGCTCATTGTGTTGGCAGCCAATGCGGGCGGCGCGTGGTCGCCCATCGGTGACATCACGACTACGATGTTGTGGATAGGAAAACAAGTGTCGGCAAGTCAAACCGTCGTTCAACTTTTTTTGCCCAGTTTGGTCAGTTTATTGGTGCCGATGTTGTTTTTATCAAAATATTTTAAAAATAATTTTGATGAAAACTTTGATAAAAATATTGATGAAAATGACCATAAAAATACAGAAAATGCCTCAAAAACGGACGATATACTGGGGGGGGGGCAAATTTCCGAAACACATAAAAAAATCATGCTTTTTACGGGCATTTTGTCCTTGATTTTTGTTCCAATTTTTAAATTGTGGACACATTTGCCGCCTTTCATGGGCATGTTGTTGGCGTTGGGCGGGTTGTGGTTGTTGTCAGAACGGCTGCATTCGGAGCGCGACCATGCCGAACGCGCCTATTTTACGCCCACCAGCGCGTTGCGTCGCATTGATACGCCGTCGGTTTTGTTTTTTTTAGGAATTTTATTGGCAATCGGAGGTTTAGAACAAATCGGATTGCTGAAAACGGGTGCGATTTGGTTGGACGCAACGGTCAAAAACTCGAATTTTATAGCCATTTGGATTGGATTGGCTTCGGCAATTATTGACAACGTGCCGCTCGTTTCGGCAACGATGGGCATGTATTCGACGGCGCAATTCCCGCAAAATCACGATTTTTGGCAACTCATTGCCTTTTGCGCAGGCACGGGCGGTTCCATGTTGGTGATTGGTTCGGCGGCGGGCGTGGCGGCAATGGGCTTGGAACGCATCGGTTTTATTTGGTATTTGAAACGCATTTCATGGCTCGCCTTGCTGGGTTATTTTGCAGGAATTGCCGTTTTTTTCCTTCAAAAAATGCTTTTTTCTTAAAAAAAATGTTTCAATTCCAATTTTTTCTCTAACTTTGCTAATCAAAGTACTTCTTTTAAGAATATTTATAAAAAACATGGAAGAAAAAGACAATCAAGTTCACCTAGAAGATTTGCGGCAGATTCGCCAAATCATGGAGCGTTCGAGCCGTTTCATTTCGTTGAGTGGGCTGTCGGGCGTGGCGGTGGGCGTTTGCGCGCTCGTGTGCGCGACGGTGGCGTATCTCTACATCGGTGTCAAACCGTTTCAGCACGAACGTCCGTTCTATTTGGAGTTGCTGCAAACCTACAAATGGGGTTTACATTACGAAACATTCACCTTTTTGTTGGCATTTCCGACGGCAATTTTGGCGACGGCGTTGGGCATTTATTTTGCGGCGCGGAAGGCAAAAAGCAAAGGTTTGTCGGTTTGGACACCGCAAGCGTTGCGCGTTTTGGTGAATTTGGCGATTCCGTTGGCGGCGGGTGCGTTGTTTTGTTTGGCAATGTGGCGACACGGGATTTTGGCGTTTGTGATTCCTTGCACGCTCATTTTCTATGGTCTCGCGCTCGTGAACGTGAGTCGTTATACGTTGCAAGATGTCCGATATTTGGGTTTTTTGCAAATTATTTTAGGTATTATTGGCGCATTTGAACCGTTTTATGGCATGGAATTGTGGACAATTGGCTTTGGATTATTGCACATTATTTACGGCGTTTTGATGTACAATAAATATGAAAAAACCGACAACTGAACCCATTTTCACAGATGAAAAAAATTATTGAAAATCTCAATAAAGCGTTTGACAATCGCGTCAGATTGGGCATCATGTCCGTTTTGATGGTCGAAGATTGGGTAGATTTTTCTACTTTGAAAGAAACGCTTGACCTCACCGATGGCAATCTGGCGAGTCACCTCACTGCGCTCGAAAAAGAGCATTACATTGAGTTTAGAAAGCAATTTGTAGGCAGAAAACCCCAAACTTCCTATCAAACGACTGCCGCAGGGCGCACCGCTTTCATCGAACATCTCGATGCGTTGGAGGCGATTTTGAAGAATAATTTCAAAAAGTAATCAAAAAATGGTGTAAAAATTGTCCTCAAAAAAGCAAATATACTGGGGGGGGCATTTTTTTTGATTATAAATTCATAAAAACCTATTAATTTCGCCCAACCATTTTATTAAAACCTGATTAGATAAATAAAATAAATAGTATGAGATTAAAAAAAGCCAGTAGAAAATCGGCGAAACGGGCAATTCCGTTGGTAGATTTGGCACAATACAGAAACGGAACGACCCTTCAAAAACAGGCTTTTGTGAAGGAATTGGGCAAAGCATTTCACGAAGTAGGTTTCGTGGGCGTGGTGAATCACGGCATTCCAAAATCATTAATTGACAATTTTTACAGCGAAGCAAAGGCGTTTTTTGCCTTGCCCACCGACGTAAAACGCAACTATGAAGTGCCAGCTTTGGCAGGTCAGCGCGGCTACACGTCGTTTGGAAAAGAACACGCCAAGCAATCGAAAGTTGCCGATTTAAAAGAATTTTTCCAAATTGGACAAGAAGTTGCCGACGACCATCCGCTTCGCGCCGACTATCCGAGAAATGTGCAAGTTGCCGAAAAACCGACTTTCACGCCGCTTGGCATGTCGCTTTATGCCGAATTTGAACGCACGGGCGCGTCGTTGCTACGCGCCATCGCCAGTTATTTGAACTTGGAAGACGGCTATTTCGATGCAAAAATCGCGTCGGGACAGTCCATTTTGCGCGCCATTCACTATCCGCCTATTTCCGAAGAACCCAATTCTGCCATTCGCGCCGAACAACACGAAGACATCAACTTGATAACCCTTTTGGTGGGTGCGTCGGCAGGTGGTTTGCAGTTGCTCAATCGCGACGGCGTTTGGGAAGATGTGGTGCCAGAAGAAGACGAAATCGTGATAAACGTGGGCGATATGTTGCAGCGTTTGACCAATAATTACTTGAAATCTACGACGCATCGGGTGGTCAATCCGCCGCGTTCGGAGTGGCATTTGCCGCGTTTGTCTATCCCGTTTTTCATGCACCCACTTTCGGCAACGGATTTGACTTGCTTGAAATCGTGCGTGAAAGGTCGCCAAAAACCCGCCTACGAACCCATCACGGCAGGCGAATATTTGAGCGAAAGACTCCGCGAA
>JBJOPA010000133.1:0-11234 GCA_046051005.1 Bacteroidota bacterium | reverse complement strand
ATATCCATTTTCTATCAAAAACGGTTGATTTGCTTGAAAATAGTGCCGACTGGTGACAAAACCCAACCCATAAGTATATCGCGCCGTCGTTTGCGTAAAGTCAAAATGTGCAGAAAAACCTTCTCCACGATTGAAAATAGTTCCCCATTTGTTTAAAAATTGGAGTTGCGAATAGCCAAAATCGTAAGAGATTTTAGTATTGTCGGCTGAAAAATTTTCAACATCTTTTAAGCGAACGGATTTTTCCTCCACAGGCTGAAGGTCTTGATTTTCGCTAAGCATTATCGAATTCCAAAGAATACGAATTTTATAAATATCAGGATAAGTCGTTTTTCCGACTTGATAAGGTTTGAATTGCACCTTGTCCAGCTCTTCGGCAATGTATTGATTCAGCTGTTTAAACGCTTCTGAATCTTCGGTCGAATAGGAAAGCCCATTTTCTAAAATTACTTCTAATAATTGGTGTTCTCCGTTGGCTTTCACCAAGTAAGTGACATCAATATAATAGATGCTGTCCATCATGCTTTGTTGTGTTTCGTCAAATTCCATTTGATAAACACGTCGTATCAATGCCGATTCGCCGCCCACCAATTGCGGTGACGTTTGTCCAAAAGCAAAAATACTCGGAAAAAACAGCAATAAAAAAAAGAATTGCTTCATATTGAATTGTTTTTTTTAGAAATATTTTGAATGTAATGAAAATGATTTTTGAGGCACTCAATTTTGATGATGGCACGTTTCTAATGCGAAGATAATAATGATTTTATTAATTTGTATTTGTTGTGCATTATTTTTTTTTAAAATTTCATCAAAAAAAGCCCCCCCCCAGTATAAACCGCCTTTTTGCACGTCGCAGAAAGGTTTTTTCTGAAAAAAGAGAGGACGTTAGACGCTGTTGCCAAATATATCTATCTTTGCTGTAAAATAAATTTTAATCATCAATCAAAAAAAAGAGATAAATAAAAATGGTAAAAACGGAAAATTTTATTCAAGTTGAAGTGGATTCAGCCACTGAATTGAGGGCGTGGTTGCAACAAAATCATACACAAACAGAAAGTATATGGTTGGTTACTTATAAAAAAGAAATAAAAGAAAAATATGTTTCTACGGAAGAAATCCTAGACGAAATACTTTGTTTCGGTTGGATAGATGGCGTGAGAAGAAAATTAGATGAACAAAAAACCATGCAACTCATCTCGCCAAGACAAGTGCAACATTGGACAAAAACCTACAAAGATAGATTTGAAAAATTAGAAAAAGAAGGACGCATGACAGATGCGGGCAGAGAAACCATGATGCTTTCAAAACGCAATGCTTTGTGGGATTTCATGGACGATGTTGACGCGCTCATAAAACCCGAAGACCTTATAAAATGTATGGAAGAAAATCCGCCTGCTATGGAAAATTTTAATGCAATTGGAAAATCCAGCCAACGATTTATGTTGAGATATATAAAAATTGCCAAAACAGAAGCAACGCGAACCAAACGAATCGTTGAGATAAGTAAATTAGCGCAAAAAGGAGAAAAATTAAAAGGAAGTTGAAAAAAAAATCTACCCCCCAGTATAAACCGCCTAAAAATGGGCTTTCTTCCTCCCTTCGGGGGGATTTACTGGGCGGCGTTCAAATTGTCTTTTAAGCGACTGTTTTTCGGAAATTGAAAATTGCAATTGCATTGAAAACTATCGCGCCCACACAAAGCGCGTAGAAATGCTCGCGCAAGTCATAAAAACTACTTCCTTTCAACAACACGCTGCGCATGACGGCTACAAAATGCGTCACGGGACTTGACCAAGCCAACTTTTGCGCCCAAAAAGGCATACTTTCTACCGACGTATATAAACCGCTCAACAATACAAAAAGCATCATAAAAAAGAAAGCAAACAACGTCGCTTGCAGTTGCGTATCCGAAAAAACTGCCATAATTTGACCAATCCCCAAAGCCGCAACCAAGTAAACTGCCGCAAAAGCATAGACCGTAAAATAACTTCCGACCGACCAAATGCCAAAAGCAAAATAACAAACGGTCAGACCGATGGTCAAAGAAATCATGCCAATTACCCAAAAAGGAATCAGTTTTGCCAATAAAAATTGATAACTTTTGACGGGCGTAACATTGATTTGCTCCATCGTCCCAATTTCTTTTTCGCGGACAATATTCAACGCGCTCATCATCGCGCCCACCATAATCAGCAACAACGCCAAAATGCCAGGAGCCATGTAACGCCGATAATTAAACGACGGATTGTACCAAAATTGGGTATTAATGTCCACCGTCGGCAAGTTGTTTGCGCGGCTGGGCTGCACAAAATCGGCGCGAATCTCTTGGTTTGCCGCTTGAATAATTTGCGCACCGTAGTTTAATCCCAAACCTGCTTTCACAATATTGACCGCGTCGGCGTTCATAAAAACGTGTGCATTGTTTTCTCGAACCAACGTATTTTCAAACCCTACGGGAATTTCTAAAACGATGTCGGAAGTGCCTTTTTCGAGGTCTTTTTGCGCCGTCGCCTTGTTTTCGGTGGATTGAGTGAGCCGAAAATAGCCCGAAGCCAACATTTTATTGACCAATTTTTGAGAATAACTTGATTTATCGTTGTCCATGACCGTCAAATTGATGTTTTTGACCTCAAAATCTGCCGCCAACGGAATCACAATCAACTGCATCACAGGAGCCAACAACATCATTCTAATGATATTGGGATTGCGAAAAATTTGGCTAAATTCTTTTCGTATCAATGCTATTAAAACTTGCATAAGTATTTTTTTTTCTTAATATCTTTTCTCAAAAAATTTTTAAGTCAATCTAACTTTAAAAGAGCGAATTGCCATCGTTAGAAATGCCAACACCATACCCCCCAGTATCAACGTCTCTTTCCAGACATATTCAAACCCCAAACCTTTCACCATGACGGCTTTCAGAATGGTGAAAAAATATTTTGTCGGCACGATGTTGCTAATCAATTGAAGCGGAAGCGGCATGTTTTCAATCGGAAACATAAAGCCGCTAAACACGAGCGACGGCAACATCAAACCTACCAAAGAAATGAACAACGCCGTTTGCTGCGAATCCGTCCGCGTGCTGATAAACAAGCCCAACGACAACGCCAACAATACAAAAAGCCCACTTTCTGCGAGTAAAAGTAGCAAACTGCCCCGCATCGGCAACTCCAACAGCGTGTAAGAAACTGTCAAAATAACCGCCACATTGACAAAACCAATGATTAAAAACGGGATACATTTTGCCAAAATCATCATCCAAGGTTGCGCGGGCGAAACCAAAATGAGTTCCATCGTCCCCATTTCTTTTTCTTTTACGATGGCGACCGCCGTCATCATGGCGCAAAGCAAAATCAGAATCAACACCATCACGCCGGGTACAAAATTGAACGCACCTTTCAATTGCGGATTGTATTCTAATTTGTTGTCAATTGTGATGTTATAAGGAAGAGAACGTCCTATCAAGGCTTGTTGATAGCTTCTGATGATGTTGGAGGCATAAAAAGCAACCGTGCTGCCCGTGTTCGTATCGGTAGCATCGGCAATAATTTGTACCGAAGCGGCGTTGCTGTGCTGTAAATTTGCTTGAAAACCTTCGCCAAACACCACAACAGCGCGCACAGCTCCCGACCGAAACAGCGCATCGGCTTCTGAGATATGATGAATTTGGTGGGTGACATCGAAATAACGACTTTCATCAAATTTTTGAATCAATTGTTGCGTTGCTTCGTCTTTCGACAAATCCAAAATGGCTAATTTCGAGTTTTTTACCTCGTTCGTGAGCGCGAAACCGAACAGCAAAAGCATCATCACGGGCATCGAAACCAAGACGATTAAGCTGCGACTGTCGCGCAAAACATGTCGAAATTCTTTGGTCAAAAATGCTAAAAATATTTTCATTCTATTTTCTTTTTTAAGAACATTCAAGATGCTGCATTGGTGGCGGCGAGTTTCAAAAACACGTCGTTCATATCGTTGACATTAAATTGTTTTTTCAACTCATTGGGCGTGTCCAATGCGGCAATTTTTCCGTTGACCATGATGGAAACGCGGTCGCAATATTCGGCTTCGTCCATGTAATGCGTGGTCACAAACATCGTGGCACCGCGTGCGGCGGCTTCGTAAATCATTTCCCAAAATTGTCGCCGCGTGATGGGGTCAACGCCGCCTGTGGGTTCGTCCAAAAAAACGAGTTTGGGTTCGTGCAACATCGCGCAGGAAAACGCCAATTTTTGCTTCCAGCCCAAAGGCAATGCACCCACTAATGTTTTTTGTTGGTCTGTAAATTGCAATTGTTCTAATAAAATGGCAGTTTTTTCATTCAAAATCTGTTTTTGCAAGCCGTAAATGCTTCCAAAAAGTTTTATATTTTCAATAACCGTCATGTCTTCGTATAACGAAAAACGCTGCGACATGTAACCAATATTTTTTTTAATACTTTCAGATTGTTTATATACGTCGTATCCCACAACGCTTGCTTTTCCGCTCGTTGGCGTTAACAATCCGCTCAACATTTTCATGGCGGTCGTTTTTCCTGCGCCATTTGCGCCCAAAAAACCAAATATTTCGCCCGCCGAAACGTTGAAATTGAGGTTGTCCACCGCCGTAAATGCCCCAAACCGTTTTGTCAATCCATTGACTTCAATAATATTTTCACTCATATTTTTAAAAAATATAAAAACGTAAAAAAAAAATCACAAAAAAGTACCCCCCCCCAGTATATTTGCCTCAAAAATGCCTAAAAAAAGCTTTTTTTATGGTTATTGAAAAATGATAATTTATTTTTTATCTTGATTCAATAATTTCATAAAAATATCTTCAATATTGGGTTCGATGGCTTCAATTTCGACATTTTGAATGCCTTTTTGTAGCAAAAACTGTTGCAATTCGCCTATGCTCACATCTACGCTTGCGTCCACACTCACGTGATGACTGTCGCCAAACGCAAAACAAGAAATCGTTTTTTCCCAAGTTCTGATGGTTTTCAACAAATCAAACATCGCTGCGCCGCGCACTTGCAACAAAGGCATTGCATTTTTTTGAACCATGTGTTTGGGCGTATCTTGGTCTAAAATTTTGCCTTTTTGCATCAACGCGATGCGGTCGCACAAGGCGGCTTCGTCCATATACGGCGTGGCGACCAAAATCGTGAGTTGCTGCGCTTTGAGCGACTTCAAAATATCCCAAAATTCTTTTCTCGAAACGGGGTCAACGCCCGTCGTCGGTTCGTCGAGCAACAAAATGGAAGGTTTATGCACCAACGCGCAAGAAAGTGCCAATTTTTGCTTCATTCCTCCCGATAATTGCGCGGCACGCCGATTTTTGAACGGCTCGATTTGGCTATAAATCGGCTTGATTTGTTCGTAATTTGCCTCAATAGTCGTCCCAAAAACGGCGGCATAAAACTCCAAATTTTCCAAAACTGTCAAATCGGGATACAACGAAAATCGCCCTGGCATGTACCCAATCGTGTGCCGAATGGCTTTGTAATTGGTGACTACATTTTGCCCGTCAATGGTTGCCTCGCCTTTGTCGGGCAATAAAAGTGTTGCCAATGTGCGAAAAAGCGTGGTTTTTCCTGCGCCGTCGGGTCCAATCAGCCCAAACAATTCGCCCGTCGAAACGCTGATGGACACGTCATCAAGCGCAACAACTGCACCTTTTTCATAATATTTCGATATGTTTTTTACCTCAATCATAATTTTTGATTTGAAGAAATGAGCCAAAAGTGGTTCAAAAAATGCTAAAAACTGCTAAAAATCGGTTGGATACTGGGGGGTAGCCATTTTTCGATTTTTTCAGAAATTCTTTCAATTTTCTTTTTATAAATCAACGTCAGCGTACATTCCAATTTTCAAAAAGCCATCGTTTGGTGTCACAATTTTGATGGCATAAACGAGGTTGGCGCGTTCATCTTTGGTTTGAATACTTTTAGGCGTAAACTCTGATTTATCCGAAATCCAAGTGATTTTTCCCTTGTAATCCTTCATTTTTCCATCACTTTGCGCCACTTTTACAACAATTTCTTGCCCAATTTTGATATTTGGCAACTGATTGCCCGTCACATAAGCGCGCAACGAGAGTTGGTCGAGATTTGCGATTTTATAGAGTGGTTTCCCCGCCGCCGCCATCTCAAAAGCCGCCGCATATTTACTCAACACAACGCCCGAAACGGGATTTGTGATGTTGCAACGCCGCATTTGGTCGGCGATTTGTGCGCCGCGCACGCGCAAGGGTTCTTGCTCGCTGAGTACGCCGCGATTGACAACGGCGGTCGTCTGTTCTTGCGACTTGATTTGTTGTTGCAACACATTAATTTGCACTTGCGCCGCTGCAATTTGCTTTTCCAACACCGCAATTTGTCCGTTTATATCGTCCAATTGTTTGGCGGGTGCGGCTTCGGCAGCCACCAATCTTGCGATGCGGCGTTGCTCGATTTCCAAGACGCGCAATTGTTCGCGTTGCGTCAAAATTTGTTGATTTTGAACGGCAATTTGTTCTCCAAAAACCTTCGTTTGCGGGGCTGATTCGGCTTGACGCAAGTTCATCGCTTTTGCGCTGGCTTCGATTTGAGCTTTTTGGAGGCTCAATTGGTCGCAATCAATTTGTCCCACGAGTTGCCCTGCGGTCAATTTTTGTCCTTCGGCAACATCAAATTTTTTCAAAACGCCTGCCGATTCTGCGGAAATAATGACTTCATCGGCTTCAAAAATGCCCGTTGCATCGGGCGCGATGGTTTTGTTTTGACAAGCCGTCAATAAAATGGCAACTGCCAAAAAGGTTATTTTATACGAATTCATATTTTTAGATTTTTAATTTTTAATAAAATTTTTATTAACCAATTAGTTAAATTTTATAATTTCCCATTGATAAATGACAACTGCAAATAGGCTTGCAACAATTGCACTTCGTGAATGGCTTGATTGACTTTTGCATTGACGACATTCGTGGATTCGGTCAAATATTCACTTGGCGTAATCACACCATTTTCGAGTTGAATGGCGTAGGTATTCACCACTTTTTCGCGAAGTGCGATAATTTGCTGGTCGGTTTTCAACGCTTTTTCGAGTCGTTCGATGTCGTGTTGTTGTTGCGTCGCCTGCACCTGCGAGGCGAGTATGAATTGGTCTTGTTGAATCCCAATTTTTTCAGCTTGCAACTGCATTTGCAACTGTTCGCGACGAATGGTTCCGTTAAAAAACGGGCTGATATTGGTTTTGAAACCGACCCCCAGTATCGCATAGGGTTGAAACGTATTTGATAAAAAATTTAAGCCAGGACGCGCATAACCCAACGTGGAAAACGCATTTAGTTTAGGCATATATTTTGATTTCACTGCGTCGGTTTGCACTCGTGCGCTTGCCTGTTGCGCAGCAAAAAAATCAAGTTCTGGGCGACTCAATTTTGACAAAATAGTTTTTTCTAAACCGACGACGTTTGGCAATTCAAAACGGTCATTTTCATTGATTTGCAAGCCTGTTAACAACGAAATTCCTTGAATTGCGGTATTTTTTCTGGATAAAAGTTCTGCTTCCTGTTGTTCAATTTCAAGCAATCGCGCATTGAAAACATGGATATTTGCAGGAATCGCAGTCCCATTTTTAAGTTGTTCTTCGGTGCGTTTTTTGCGCGCAATGATGTCTTTTTTAGTCGCCACAAGTGCTTCCGCTTGTTTTTGCGTCAACAAAATGGCGCAAAAAAGCTGCATCGTTTGCGCTTTGGTGCTGTATTTATCCACTTGGATTTTAGCGTTTTCTGCCGCGTTTTGCGCTTTGAAAACCTTGCGTTGTGCATCGGTTTGACCACCGTCCCACAACGTTTGCGATACGTCGAGTGTAGCGCGATATTGGTCTTTGCTGAGCGAAGGAACTTCCACATTTGGCAATCGAATGGGCAACGAAGTGACTTCTGATTGCCAAGTCGCTTGCGCATTAAAATTAATTTGTGGAAAAAAGATCGTCTTTAATTGCTCCATCGAACTGAGATACAATGCGTCATTGATGACAGTTTGCCGATTGATGGGTGCAGTCGTTTGCGCGGCATCTAAACATTGAGAAAGCGTTATCAAATTCTGACCAATCAAGCTATTTGCCGTTCCCAAAAAGGCAAATAGAAATGTTATTTTTATTATTTTTTTCATAAAACAATTGATATTTTTCAAAAACTAACGAAAATTAATAAACCAAAAAGATTAACCAAATGGTTAATAAAAGTTCAAAAAAAAGCATTTCTGTTTTTAATCTTTTGCCAAAATGCTACGGGTGTATTGCATGACATGTAAATGTCGTTCGATAATAATTTGTTGATAGGCGGCATCGTCCAATTCCAAAAGACTTTTAAACATAGGACGCGCCACAAACGGGAAGATACACATGCCCACCAAAGCCAGCATAAATTGATGCGGGTTTATATTGCGAATCGTGCCTTTGGCAATTTCTTTTTCCATTTCCTGAACCAATTCTTTTGCAAAACTGATTTTGGTAGCTTGTTGCGCCAATTCAGGATTTCGATTGGTGGCGGTGATGATAAAAAGTGGTAAAAACGGGTTTTTTCGTAGCATAGATAAGTAAGACAAGACAAATTGGTCAACTTTATCTATAAAAGAAATGGAATCATTGTGCAACACATACATCATTTGCGGCACGAATTGTTTCATTTTATGGGCAAAAATGACTTCAAATAATTTGTCTTTGCTCCGAAAATAGTAATGCAACATTGCTTTATTGATGCTGGCGCGGTCGGCAATTTGTTGCATACGCGCACCCGCGAAGCCTTCTTCCATGAAAACGCTTTCTGCTGCTTCTAAAATTTTTTGCTCTGTATTGACTTCTTCTACACTCATTTTTTTATTAAAAAATTAATCAACTAAATAAATTAACCAATTGGTTAACACAAAGGTAAAAGTTATTTTTAAATCTCCTCTATTTTTTTTCACTTTTTTTTTAAAAAAACAAAAAAAAGCCACCCCCCCAGTATAAATTGCCCAAAAACGGCTTTTATACTGGGGGGGTGGCTTTTTTGGAAAAAATTACTTGAAATTTGCCAAAGTCAATAAATCTTTATACGGGATATTGATAATGTTTACATCAAAACCTTTATTTTTTCCAACGGCTCCATCTTCTGAATATTGCCAAATATCGTAACGTGTTCCCCAAATTTTAGGAGGCGTGGGTTGCGTGACACTTTTTCGATAATCTGCCAACCAAATCCGATAGTTTTCAAACCCTTTGTCGCGCCCGCCGCCCAACATATCGTCCCAAACGCGGCGCGATGTGTAAATCATGGGCTTGCGTCCCGTTGCTTTTTCGACGGCATCGAGCCAAGTTTTGATGTCCGCCAAAATTCGGAATCGGTCGTTTGTAATGCGGCGTTCCAAGCGTGCATCGCCGCTTCGGGTAGGTTCAACGTCGAGACAGGGGGGCAAAATTTCTTTTGCTCGCCAATCGAGCGGGCAATTTTCGAGGAAATTATCGACTTCTGCCTGCACGCCTTCGGTCGAGAAAAAATCCATGAAATGATAGCCGCCGCGCAGCATATTTATCTCCGATAATTTTTGGATATTGTGGCTAAATTTTGGGTCTTGATAGCCATTTCCTTGCGTTGCTTTGACGTAACAAAACCAAAAAGCCTTGCGCATCATTGCCCAATTGATGTCGGCGGGCGCGAGGTCGTCGTTCTCGTGGTGCGAAATATCAACGCCTTCGTAGCGTGATTTTTCTGCAAATGCTGCCGTAAAAATGGCTTCCCAAGTTTTTGGACCTACGACACCGTCGGTTTTTAGGCTTCTTAAATCTTGAAATTTTTTGATTTTCGTATCCAAAAATGCGTCAAAATTTTGGTCCAACGTCAAACCAACATAACCGATTCGGGTCAATAGTAGTTTTAATTGAAATACGTCTGCACTTTTTGCGCCTAATTTCAGATTTTCCATCAGCAACTTTTTTAGATTTGTTTACAATTTTTTTTTCAAAAAATAGTTTACAACGTTTTTTTGGCAAACTCAAATTGGTTGCCGCCTACGAAACGCAATACAAATTTTGAAGAATCCGAAGTTCTACAAAATTCGATTTTTGATTTGTCGCCGTTGTTTACAAATATAAAACGTGTTTCTGAAAGATTTGCTTCATTTTTGGTTACTTTTCTTTCTATAAATTCAAATATTTTTTTATCAGATGGGTCGCCGAGTGCCAAAACGTTGCGTGCGCCCCAACGTTGCAACTCCATTTGCGAAAAACCAACCTCATTTTCCTTGAAAAAACTGCTGTTGAATGCCCGCAATGTATCCAAATTTGCTAATTTTTGACAAGTAAATTCGTTGTACGTATGCGTGCGCGTAGCCGTTTTCCAATTGCCATTCAGAAATTGTAAGGATTCAAAAATCCGTTTCCCTTCGAGTTCTTGCTTTTGTTGATGCGTCGTAAACCACAAAAAACCACACGCCAACAGCAATACCAACGCTACCAACGCCGAAATCGCAATCCAAAAAGACGACATCGGCATGGCACGGCGCGTTTTGCGCGGCGCATCTTGCAAGCGCGCCTCGAGCCGTTGCCACGTGTCGGACGTGGGCGCGGGCGCGGATTGGTCGGCGGCTTGTCGGAGGGCATCGAAAATGTCTTGTTCTTCCATTTCCATTGTGTAGGTCGCTGGGTGCGAAAATTATATATTTAAAAACAAAAAATTATAAAAAAAAGGTGAGTGAGTGTCCTAAAAATCGTCTAGATACTGGGGGGTAGTTTTTTTTGAATGAAAATGAGTTTTTAATTTTTTTTCATCATATTTCTCAATTTTTCTTTTGCTAAAATGAGTTGAGATTTTGATGTATTGATGCTAATTCCAAGCATATCTGCAATTTCTTGATGTTTAAAACCTTCTAAAACATAGAGATTAAAAACGGTTCGATAGCCAAGCGGCAATTGTTCAACGAGTTTCAAAATTTCTTGAACCGTCATTTGAGACTCGACGGTAAACGGGCGGTCTTCGGCAATGTTGTGGTAATTTTCGTTTGCCTCAACGGTCAACAAACGGTTTTTTCGGAGAAACATCAAGGCTTCGTTGACCACAATTCTGCGAATCCAACCTTCAAAACTTCCTAACGATTCATATTTTTCTATATTCGTAAATACCTTGAAAAACGCTTCGAGCAACACATCTTCCGCATCGGCAGAATGGTTTAAATATCGGCGCAAAACCCCCAACATCTTGGGCGCGAAACGGTCGTAAAGCATGCGCTG
>JBJOPA010000132.1:0-3312 GCA_046051005.1 Bacteroidota bacterium | reverse complement strand
ACGGTAGCCACGAAGAGACAATTGTAGAAATTGAAGTCAGTTTTTTACTCAACGAAAATGGAAAAATGATTTTGGGTGTTCAGGCACCTCAATTGTTTCAAAATGCCATTAAAAATTTGTTGGATTATTGGGCGGATTAAAAAATGACTAAAAAGCCAAACATACCGGGGGGTGGCATTTCAAAGCAAATTTTCAAAGAAAAAATCAACGATTGAATAGAACTTCGTTGTAGTTTTGCGATAAAATTTTTAAAAATATGAATAGAGGGAATATTACACAATTGTTGCGAAAATTGGGGTTGATGTACCGATTTGACGCACTCAAATTTGCGTGGCAACGACAAAAAAATGCGGCAAAAAATGCCCAATTCCGCAACGAAAATCCCCACGTGGCATTGCCGCCCGATTACATGATGTTTGAATCTTTTAATCTGGATTATCAAAAATATTACCAAGACGGGCGAAAAACGGCGCAATGGGTGGTCGAAACCTTATCAAAACATCGTTCGTTGGCAGGCGCGGCATTTTTGGATTGGGGCTGCGGTCCAGCCCGCGTGACCCGACATCTGCCCGAATTATTGGGCGAAAATGCCACCGTTTTTGGAACCGATTACAATCCCGAAACCATCGAATGGTGTAAAAAAAATATTTTAAACGCTCAATTTGATAAAAATGGCGTGGCTCCACCGCTTGGATACATAGACAATAGTTTCGATGCGTTGTTGAGTATTTCAATTTTTACGCATCTGTCGGAAGAAAAACACCAAACTTGGACAAAAGAACTCGCCCGCGTATTGCGCACGGGCGGCGTTGCGATGATAACGACGCACGGCGCGGCGTATAAAACCAAGCTCACGGCATCAGAAAAAAGATTATTTGACCAACAAAAACTCGTCGAACGCGCCAATGTCGTAGAAGGACATCGCGTTTTTGCCGCCTTTCAACCACCCATCTATCTGCAAAAATTGTTTGGACAATATTTTGAAATCCTCGAACATTACGAAGGAAAACCCGTCAGTTGGGGCATCGAACAAGACTATTGGATTTTGAAAAAACGTTGAAAAAGGCTACCCCCCAGTATCCGACTGATTTTTTTGCACTTTATGCAAAATGTTTTATCCTACAAAAACGATATTTTAAAAAATAAATTTATCTTTGCCAACGAAAATTTTTTAACCAACTTTGTTGCGCTACTATGTTCAAACAATTATTAGATACGCTGAGTCCAAAGCTATTGCAATGGATTCGCAATGCGTTATCCGTTTCTGTTTTCTTTTTGGCAATCACTTGGTTGTGGGCGGTCAAATCGGGTCATTGGACAAAAGATTTTATCGAACCTACTATTCTTGCAGTTGGTTCGTTTGCTGCGTTGTGTCAATGGTTGCTTTTGAAGAAAGCTGAACCATCTGAAAACCCCCAAGAACACATCTCCGACGATGCGTTGGCGATAGAGGTCAAGAAGTTTCGAGAAATCCTCAAAACTCATTATGAATTGCGATTGAAGAGTAAACTCTCCTTCAAGTTGCCTATTACGTTGCACGGAAAACCTACGACTTTTGGAACCGCCGATGCCTTTGTCAAAGATTATGGCATCAATAAGGACGGCAGACACGTCATTACGATGACTTCAAAAGATATGGCAAAAGATGCCGCCAACTTCGTGCAAAAATACAAACGATTGCTGCTCATCGGCAACGCGGGGGCGGGCAAGACCACCATTTTGTTGCAAGCCGCATCAGAAATCTTGACCGATACGGCTCAACCTTTGCCCGTTTTGTTGAATTTGGTCAGTTGGCGCAACAACAAGCCCTTCGCCGAGTGGTATGTCGAAACATTGGCACAGGCGCACAACTTGTCCAAAGCCTTTGCCAAAATTCTCATTGAATGCCGCGTCATCATGCCTTTTTTTGACGGATTAGATGAAGTCCGTGCAGATGAACGCGCCAGTTTGTTGGAGGCGTTGCACGAATATTTCGGAACCGACAAAGCCGTGCCTTTGGTCATTTGCAGTCGAAAGGTCGAATATGACCAAACCCCTGCCAACGCAATGGTCTTTGTGCAATACGAAGTGCAACCCCTCACGTCCGCCCAACTGACACAAGGGCTAAAAGAACATGCGGTGGAGTATGCTAGCGCAAAGGCATTGTTAAATGCCGCAAAAGCCAATCCGATTTTGGCAGAGGTCTTGACTACGCCTTTTTATCTCAACACGGCAGCTTATTTGTTCGATAAAAAGCCTAATTTGCAATTTACCGCCGCCGATACTGGGGGGGTGGGGCAAGAAATCCTCCAAGCCTTCGTCAATCACCAATTGCCCATTGAAGAGGATAGAAAATATTTACAGTTCATTGCAAAAGATATGGACAAGCGTGATTATCTGAACTTTGAGTTGTTGGCGTTGCAGCCGAATATGGCAAGGAACAAGATTTGGTTTCGTTTGGTCGTCGGTTTGGTCGTCGGTTTGGTCGTCGGTTTGGTCGGAGGTTTGGTCGGAGGTTTGGTCGTCGGTTTGGTCGGAGGTTTGGATACTATTTACTCCAACGATATAAACGTATGGAGTTGGCGGCAATTTAGAAGAAATTGGAAACGCGGTTTGGTCGTCGGTTTGGTCGTCGGTTTGGTCGGAGGTTTATGCGTCGGTTTGATTGGAGGTTTGTTCATCGGTTTGCGCGAAGGTTTGGTCTTTGGTTTGGTCATTGGTTTGGCCTTGTTGACTGAGGGTTTAAGGAGTGCGGGTATCTCTTCCTACTACTTTCATAGTCTTCAATCGCCCTATCAACGCCTTTGGGCAACGATCAAAAACAATTATTGGTTTGGTATCATAGGCGTTGCGGTATTTGGGGCATCTATTTTAGTGTTGCTGGCTGTCAAAGACTGGGGTTTGGAATATTATATTATCTACTGGCAAGCGCAAGGTTTTTGGAAACTGGGATTAATTATTTTTGTATTTACAATTTTATCACCTGTTGTAATAGAGGGTAACTGGCAAAAACACCTTGCGTTGCGGTTGGTTCTTTGGGGCGAGGGCAAGTTGCCGCTTCGGGTCGTGACATTTTTAGACCGCATGACCGACCAACAGATGTTGGAAGACACGCGGCGCGTGAAACCCAATGGCAAAAAGGCGCGGGGCGCGGTGTGGCGTTTTCGGCACAAACTGTTGCAAGACTATTTCGCCAATTTGCCCTAAAATAGCCCCCCCCCAGTATAAACCGCCTTTTTGAGCCGTTTTTATGGAAAAACGGGATTAAAAAGACATCAACGCGAGACGTGGAAAACGCGGATTTTTTTTAATCAAAAATATTTTCAAAATAAA
>JBJOPA010000131.1:0-12678 GCA_046051005.1 Bacteroidota bacterium | reverse complement strand
AAGCAAAAAATCCGTCAAATTTAAAAAAATAAAAATGTATAGAACCCATAATTGCGGCGAATTGCGACTCGCCGACGTAGGAAAAGAAGTCGTTTTGAGTGCATGGGTGGACGTGGTGCGTCCCTATGGTCAACTTTCGTTTGTGGACATGCGCGACCGCTACGGCATCACGCAAGTCGTGTTTGAAAACGACGAAAAACTCAACAAAGCCGCAATGGATTTGGGACGCGAATACGTGATTCGCGTGGCGGGCATCGTGCGCGAACGCATGAACAAAAACCCCAATCGTCCGACGGGCGATGTGGAAATTGTGGCAACCGAACTCACCGTTTTGAACGTTTCCAAAGTGCCGCCTTTTACCGTAAAAGACGACACCGACGGCGGCGACGACTTGCGCATGAAATATCGTTACCTCGATTTGCGCCGTGCGGCGGTTCAAAAAAACTTGTTTTTCCGTTCGTCAGTTGCCATCGAAACGCGCAAATATTTGAGTGGCGAAGGGTTTATTGAAGTCGAAACGCCGAATTTGATAAAATCAACGCCCGAAGGTGCGCGTGATTTTGTCGTGCCAAGCCGCATGAATGCAGGTCAATTCTACGCATTGCCGCAGTCGCCACAAACGTTTAAACAATTATTAATGGTGGCAGGTTTTGATAAATATTTTCAAATTGTAAAATGTTTTAGAGACGAAGACCTTCGCGCCGACCGTCAACCCGAATTTACGCAAATTGACTGCGAAATGTCGTTCGTTACGCAAGAAGATATTTTAAATACGTTTGAAGGTTTGACCAAATATTTGTTCAAAAACTGTTTGAACGTGTCGCTTTCCGACTTCCCACGCATGACCTACGACGAAGCCGCGCGATTGTATGGCTCGGACAAACCCGATATCCGTTTCGACATGACTTTTGTAGAACTCAACGCCGTTGTGAAAGGTTTTGGCTTTTCGGTGTTTGATGATGCAGAGTTTGTCGCAGGAATTTGCGCAACAGGGCAGGCATCGAAATACGCCAACAAGCAAATCAGCGAGTTGACCGATTGGGTAAAACGCCCACAAATTGGCGCAAAAGGTTTGGCATACATCAAATTTGAAGAAGATGGCAGCATCAAATCTCCGCTTTCAAAATTTTATTCGGAAGAAAAAATGTTTGAAATTGGCGAAGCGATGGGCGCAAAAAGTGGCGATTTGGTGTTCATTTTGAGCGGCGAAACCGACAAAACGCGCAAACAACTCGGCGAATTGCGCCTCGAAATGGGCAATCGAATGGAATTGCGCGACCCTAAAAAATTCTGCCCGCTTTGGGTGGTTGACTTTCCGTTGTTGGAATGGGACGAAGAAACCGAGCGTTTCTATGCCATGCACCACCCGTTTACGTCGCCAAAACGCGACCAAATCGCAACCATGCTCAATGGCGACCACGAAACCATGAAAGCCCTTCGCGCAGACGCATACGACCTCGTGTTGAATGGCGTGGAAATCGGCGGCGGCTCCATTCGGATTTTTGACCGTGAATTGCAATCCAAAAATTTCCAACTTTTGGGCATGAGCGAAGCAGAAGCAGAAGAAAAATTCGGATTTTTGTTGGGCGCGTTCGATTTTGGCGCACCGCCGCACGGTGGAATCGCATTTGGTTTCGACCGATTGTGCGCCGTGATGATGGGCAGCAATTCGATTCGTGATTTTATCGCATTTCCGAAAAACAATCAAGGTCGAGACATGATGATTGACGCGCCGTCGGTCATCGAAGACACACAACTCAAAGAATTGAGTTTGAATGTTGTCGAATTGCCCAAAAAATAATATTTTTTATTTATTGATTCGATAATTGATTTTTACGGCTTCATTTTCATCAAAAAATCTGAAAATGAAGCCGTAAAAGCCGTTTTATACTGGGGGGGGGCTATTTTTAGCTCATAAAAAAATACTTTATCCATCAAAACGGATAAAGTATTTTTTTTTATTTACTTTTTATGTATTTTTGATTTTAGAATTGGAAACGCCACAACACATCGGGGAAAAATCCAATTTGATAAATGTCATAAACATCGCCTTTAGCGACAGAATAACGCCGTGAAAATACATTCGCCTTGTTGGTTACGTTCTGAAAATCAAGGAAAAATTGTTGCGTCAATTTTCTTTTTGATGAATTTAAAGTATAACCAATTTTCAAATCCCATCGAAAATAGGCAGGCAATCGTTCAGAAAAAGCATTTGCTACGTCAAAAACTTGTTCTTTTTTCGCTCTCGAAGCCACCAAATTAATAGGCGTAACAAATTTTCCGCCCGCATAAGTAACTTTCGTCGCAATCGTAAACGCATTTTGCTTGTTTTTACCAAATTTAAATTCTTTTCCGCCTAATACATTCCAAACATAATTTCCATTGAATGCCGTATTTCTTTTTATGTTGTCCGAACCTTGATATTTTGAATCAAAAATAGAAGTCGTCGAAAGCAAATACCAATTGTCAGAAAAATATTTTTCGATAGTAGATTCGATGCCATAATTTTCGCCCTTGCCTGTGTTCGTCAAATTTGGTCGAACAGAAAAACCGAAATCCGCACCGACATTCAACGTAGAATAGGCAGAAGGCGTAGGTTGAACAGGCACGCGGTCAATCGCTTGATAATACGTTTCAACTTTTATTTTCCAATCTTTATTTGGTCTAAAATCATAACCCAATACAAAATGTTGACTTCTCGTTGCTTTCAGATTTTTATTTGATTCCACGAATTGCGTTCCGACTGTTTCTCTGCCCAACAAAATCGGCAACGGCTGCATTTGGTGGTGCATTCCATAACCCAAACTAATGGTTTGGTTCGGCGCAACGGCAAAATTGAGGGCAAGACGCGGCTCGACAACAAAGTCTTTGTTGACGTTAAGATATTGCAAATGCAAACCTGCATTGAGCGTCAACAATTCGTTAAATTTATGTTGCCATTGCGAAAAAACTTCGATTAAATTCAAGGCGTTGTCGTTCTCGCGCACGAGCGACCACACGTCGGAAGAATCTCTTTTGGCTTGCGTTTTAATGTCCAATTGATTGTTTTGAATCAAAAAACCGCTTCGCATCGAAGTTTTGGCGTTAAATTTTTTGTTATAAAAACTGGACAACCGATAACTATTGGTGAAATCGCTGAGGTCAAAAACGTGCTTTCTGATGTTGTTTTTATAATCATACGTATTAAAAGTATTTCCCGAACGAGAAGCCGAAAACACCGTTCTGACATACGAATTATTGTCTAATAAAAGGCTATGTTTCGCGCCAACTACACCAAATTCCGACCGCGCATAGTCGTCCGAACCACCGTTTGAAAAGAAATCCGTCGTGTCGGTAGAATTTGCTAAAAAATCAATTTTACTTTTTCCACCAATCCCAAAAACCGACAAGCGACCAATGGGCGTTTTACCAAAATCGAGGTTAAACGTCAAATCTTGATAAAGCGGCAGCGCGGTTGTGCCGACATTGATGCCCGCTTTTTGCGCCAAACCGACAAAAGAATAGCGATAAGCCACCACAAACGAGCCGCCCGAAGCCTTGCGAAAAGGACCTTCGACCATCGCCTCTAAACCCGAAAATGCGGCAAGTTGCGCCGTTACTTCAAATTTTTCTTTGTTGCCCGTCCGCAAACCGATGTCGAAAACGCCTGCCAATGCGTTGCCATATTCGGCAGGAAAAGCGGCAGTCAAGAAGTCAGAATTGCGAATCATGTTCGGATTCAAGGCAGAAACGGGTCCGCCCGTCGTTCCCAACGTCGAAAAGTGATTGGGATTTGGAATCGGCACGCCTTCCATGCGCCACAAAACGCCCGTTGGCGAATTGCCGCGAATCACGATGTCGTTGCGCGAATCGTTGCCGACGGCTACGCCTGCAAAATTGGCAGCCAAGCGGCTCACGTCGTTTCGTCCGCCCGAATATCGTTGCACTTCTTCGACGTTAAATTGACGCGCCGAAATGGTCGCCAACTCGTTTTGCGTGCGACTTTTGTCCGTTTTGCTTGAAATCGTGACGGTTTCGAGATTTTTAAATTCCTCTTCCATCACAATTTCTAATACGGTTTCTTTGCCCGCATTGACCACTACGTTGGGCAAACCAATGGATTTGTAGCCCACCGAACTAATCAATAATTGATGTCTGCCCGTCGGCACGTTTTGAATCACAAACGCGCCCGTCGTGTCGCACGTTGCGCCCAATCCCATACCCGCGATTTGCACCACCGTTCCGACGATGGGCGATTCAGATTGTTTGTCGGTCACGGTTCCGCGAATCGTTTGCGTAATTTGCGCTTGAAGCGACACAACGGTGACGAAAAATAAAGCGAAAGTTCCAAAAAATTTAATAAGGCGATTCATTTTCTCTTTTTTATTTTAGTTATTTTAGTTAAAATTTTCTCTACATTTTGAAGCCACAAAAGTGCGTTGATTTTTTTAGAAATAAGTTATAAAAACTACTGAAACCGCAAAAAAGGCGACTGAAACGTCATTTATACTGGGGGGGGGCGTTTTTTGCATAAAAAAAGTCCCGTTCTTGAAAACGAGACTTTTTTTTATCCATAATTTTTTAATCTTTATAAAAAACCCATTTGGCGAGTTCTTTTAAACTTGCTTTTTTGCCGTACATCAAAATTCCAACGCGATAGATTCTTCCCGAAATCCATATCAAACCGACCACCGTGGCGATTAAAATGGCAGAAGAAAGCAAGATTTGCCACATCGGTGGCTCTGCAATCAGTCGCGCAGGCATCACAAACGGCGAGAAAAATGGAAACATCGAAGCCCAAAATGCCAACGGCGAATCAGGGTCGCGCGAAGCAGCAATGGCAATGTACAAACCCATGATGATGGGCAATGTAATCGGAATCGTGAGACTTTGCGCCTCGCCCAAGTCGTCGCCAACTGCCGAACCCACCGCCGCATACAAACTGGCGTATAAAAAGTAGCCACAAAGGAAATAAAACAAATATAATGGAAGTATATACCACCAATTGATGCGCGCCAACTCCGTAAACAGCGACCCCATGCCTTCCATGTCTTGCATCGAGGTTTGCATTTGGGCTTGGGTCATGCCGCCGCCCATTTGTGCGGTCTGCATTTGCGCCGCGTCAACGCCCAAGAAAGACGAAATGCCCGTAAAAATGGCAACCGTCAAGATTCCCCAAGCCACCATTTGCGTCAAACCGACCAGCCCAACGCCTACGATTTTACCCAACATCAATTCAAAAGGTTTCACCGACGAAATCATGACTTCTACGATGCGGCTTGTTTTTTCTTCCATCACCGAACGCATGACCATATTTCCATAAATGAACATGATGATGTACATAATCGTCCCCAAAATGATGCTAATCATGGCTCCAATGGCAGCCGCTTTTGAAGAATTTTTCTTGTTATCAGCCGCATTGAGCGATTCAGAATTAATGCTGATTCTGGTGTCGAGGGCAGCAATGGCGGCAGTGTCTAACTTCAACGCCGCGACTTTATATTGCTTCACCGACCTGCCGAGTGCAGATTGAATGTCGCTCGACAACTCCAACGAAAGGCGATTGGCGGTGTATAAAGTGGTTTGCATTTTTTTGGATTGCAACTCCGCAAGCGCGGGAACCATCAAAACACCCGTGTAATCTTTTCCAATTTTTTCTTTTGCTTGCGCCAACGTTTCGTTGACCACAAAGAGGTCGAGGGTTTCGGTTTTTTTCAAATTTTGAAGCATTTTGCCTTCGTCAATGATGGCGATATGCTCTTTTTTTGACTTGTCTTTATACGTCATGATTTTTCCAACCACCACGCTAAACAAACCAATCAAAATGGGCGTAAGAAAAGTCGCCAAAATGAAAGTTTTAGAAGTAACGCGGGTCAAATATTCACGTTTTATAATGAGTCCAACTTTGCTCATGATTTTTCTTTTTTTTGAAATGTTTTAAAAAGTTTTGTTCCCGAAAGCTCAATTGCTCTCTCCCACTCTTTTGATGAAAATTTCGTTTAACGAAGGCAAAATCTCTTGATAAGCCGTCAAACGTGCGTCGCCAGCATCTAAAAAATGATGTAACAATGCTTTTTGATGCGCATTGTCCGCCAATTTTACGATGGCATACTGGGGGGTCGCTTTTTTTACATCAAATTTTTCGGTAAAGTCTTTTGACAATTCGCCTTCAAAATCTACACGATATAAATTTTCTTTATATTCATTTTTAATTTTTTGAACGCCACCTTGCAACACATTTTTTCCTTTGTTGATCAACACAATTTGGTCGCAAATTTCTTCGACTTGTTCCATTCGGTGGGTCGAAAAAATGATGCTCGTTCCTTGTTTGTGGAGTTCGTAGATTTCATTTTTCAACAAATCGGCGTTGATGGGGTCGAGTCCCGAAAACGGTTCGTCGAGAATCAACAATTTTGGACGATGCACGACGGTCGAAACAAATTGCAATTTTTGTTGCATGCCTTTCGACAATTCATCTACTTTTTTGTCCCACCAACTCTGAATTTCGAGTCGTTCAAACCAATAGCGGATTTGCTTTTCCGCTTCCCCACGCGACAAACCTTTGAGTTGGGCGAGATATAAAATTTGCTCGCCCACTTTCATTTTTTTATACAAACCACGTTCTTCGGGCATATACCCAATAAAATTTGGCGTATTCGCGTCAATTGGTTTTCCGTCGAACAAAATCTGCCCGCCGTCGGGTCGCGTAATGGTCGTAATCATGCGAATGAGCGAGCTTTTGCCCGCGCCGTTCGGTCCCAACATGCCAAAAATGCAGCCTTCGGGCATGTCAAAACTGACATGATTGACAGCCATATATTTGTCATATGTTTTCACAACATCGCGAATTTCAAGAATGTTATTCATTTTTTTTTATTTTTTTTTACTTCTTTTCTAATATTTACAATAACAAAATGTAACGCTCATACGTTTAATAGAATGTGGGTTTGAAAATGCCCCCCCCAGTATATTACCGAATTTTGATACAATTTTAATGGTATTTTAGAACATACACCAAAAAAAAACGACGAAATATTTGTTTTTTCGGATAGAAAAACGTTTCTTTGCAAATGTTTATCCCTTTTTGCAAAAAATTAAGATAAAAAAAAATCTCAAAACCATAAGCAACTTTTCTGTAATTGCATTGTTTTTATAAAACCTAAAAGATTTTTGGTACACAATTTTATACATTTTAAAAGAGTCACAATTTTTTTTAAATCCATACAATAATTTTAAATAACAAAAACGTTCTCATATTTTTTTTAGAAGGACGCTTAAAAGGATTTTTTTATGAATCAAAAATGGCTATTTGTCGTGAACCCTGCGGCAGGCAGTGGTCGTGCCTATTCGAGGTGGCTCGCCTTGACCCCGCTGCTCGAAAAATTTAAGATTGAATACGAAGTTCGGTTCACCGAAAATCGTGGCGACGCTACGAAACTCGCACGGGTGGGCGTAGAAACCCAACGATTCCGAAAAATTGTTGCCGTCGGCGGCGACGGAACTGGAAACGAAGTCATCAATGGCATTTTTCAACAAACGGTTGTGCCGAGTTCGGAGCTTCTCTACACCGTTTTGCCCGTCGGAACGGGCAATGATTGGGTCAGAACGCTCAAAATCCCCTACGATTTGACCGAATTTTGCCAAATGTTGCTACGCGGTGGCGAAGCACAACAAGACATCGGTTCGGTAGAATATTTGTTTAATGGCGAGTTGAAAAAACATTATTTCGCCAATGCAGGCGGCATGGGCTACGACGCAATGGTCGTGAAATCGGTGGACGAAACGCCGCAAAAAAAGCGATTTATCCCCAAAAAAATCAGTTATTTTGGACATATTCTGAAATGTTTGGCAGCTTTCAAACCCTTCAAAGCAAGGGTTTTTGTAGATGGTTTGCCTGTCGAAAATTTTTGGTATTCCATCTATTTTGGCATCAACAAATATACGGCGGCGGGCATGCAAATCACGCCACACGCCGTTTCAGACGACGGCATGTTTGCGCTGACGCTCATTCGCACGCTTCCAAAATGGCGTTTTTTTACGGATTTACGCATGTTTTATAGCGGAAAAATCAATGAATGGACGTTTGCAAAAACTTTGCAATTCCGACATTTGCGCGTGGAACCGATGGACAATCGCCCGCTTTATTTGGAAACCGACGGCGAACTCGTCAGCGAAGGCGCAGTGGATATTCGGGTTTTGGAAAGGGCATTGCGCATCGTTTCGCCAAAATTTATTTAAAAAATGACACCCCCCAGTATAAATCCATTTTTTTATCAAAAAAGCCTCGCGTATGTGTTACGCGAGGCTTTTTTTGATGAAAAAATGGATAGTTTTTTACGCATTTTTTTTGAGTTCTCTCTGTAAATCTACAAACTGTTCGACCAAATGCCAATCCACCACGCCAATCAAATCGTCATTTTCCTGAACAGGCAAAATCCATTCATTGTTCTTTTTCATAAATTGATAAACATGTTTTAAATTCTCCTCAGGTTTTAAAACATTATAATTTTCTTCGAGATACGCGGCTACGCGAACGCTGCTTTTTTTGTCGTAATAACAATCAGAAATGCTTTCATCGGACAACACGCCGCGCAAAATTTGTCCTTCGTGTTCGTCTTCTTCGACCACGAGATAGCCCGAAGCGGCATCGTTTTGCCAATGCGCAATGGCTGTTTCCATCAAATCGTTGATGTTGAGCAACTTAAAATCGCGTTGCATGACATCTTTTACCATGAAATTGTCTAATAAATCATCTAACAAAACATTGCGCCGTTCGTTTCTGGCAATAAAATAAAACGTAAAACCAAAAATGGCAAGCATGTAATTATTTTTCCAAAAGCCAACTAACAAAAAGCCAACTGCAAAAACTTGTCCCAACACGCTGGCGATTTTCGTCGCCCGCACGCGACCAATTTTCATGCTCAACAAGGCGCGGAAAATGCGTCCGCCGTCCATCGGAAAGGCAGGCAACATGTTAAAAGCAAACAACAAAACGGCGTTGGTTTGTAGAATAAAAAAGACGAAACGCTGTTTTTGAGTCACCAAAAAGTCGTTGAGATGGTCGGTGTCGGTGACAAATGCTTCGAGCAAGGAAATGCGAATGTCCCAATACCACGCCATAAAAAAAGTCAAAAACAACCAAATCGAAAGGTTTACGACGGGTCCCGCGAGGGCGACCACCATTTCTTCGACGGGTTTTTCGGGCAATTTTTCGAGGCGGGCGAAACCGCCGACGGGTAGCAATGTAATGTCGTGCGTTTTTACACCAAACCAACGCGCTGCCAACGCATGACCGTATTCGTGCAGCAACACGCAAAGAAAGGTCGCCAAAATGAAAAGACCAAACAAACCAATGTCGTTCCAGTCCAAACCTTGTTGTAAACCCGAAAAAATGACGTAAGCAAACAACAGCGAAAATGTCCAATGCACCCGCACAGGAATTCCAAAAAGACGAAGCACTTGGATAGAACCTTTCATGGACAACAACGTGAGCGTTTTTTTTGTAAACTATTTTTTCAAAGACAAAATTACTATTTTTATAAATATGCTATACATCAAAATTTCATAAATATTTATAAAAAAAGTCACCCCCCCAGTATTTTAACCTTCGGAAGCCCGCAAATGCTCGGCAACCGCGTCTAATTCTTCGTAAAAGGCTGCGCCGTACTTGCGGGTAATGGCATTTTTGAGAAATTGATAGACGGGAACTTTCAGCGACTTGCCGTTGGAACATGCGTCGCTGCAAATATCCCATCGGTCATAGTTGATGGCTTCAAAACCAATTTCCGCGTTTTTGGCAATCCGAATCGGGTATAAATGGCAAGAGATGGGCTTTTGAAACGCAATTGCGCCCGCTTCCCAAGCCTTTTCGATGCCACATTTTGCAATGCCGCCTTGTTCAAAAGTGAGCCACGCGCAAGCACCGCGCCCTTCCATGAGTTGCGTGCCATGCTGCTTCATGTCTTTGAAATAGCGCGAACCGCCCGTGTCGTCTATTCTTTTTTGACCTTCGGGCGACAAAAATGGGCGAACAGTTGGATAAATATCTTTCAACATCTGCACTTCTTCGTCGTCAAGTGGCGCGCCTAAATCGCCCTCCCAACAACATGCGCCCTTGCAGGCAGACAAATTACAAACAAATTGCTCCGAAACTACGTCGTCGCTGACCAATATTTCTTGAATTAAAATCATATTTTCTCTTATTTTTTTATAGTCCGCAAAGGTATATTTTTTTTTCAAGGCGGGTTAAAAATATGCCTTTTTAACCCTAAAAATGCTTGATATACTGGGGGGGGGCATTTTTTTTATCTTCTGAGAAATCAAACTCATTTTAAAGGCGATGAAACAAATACGCTTTTTTTTTGTAAGTTTTTTAATTAATCCTTTACAATTTTCAAAAATTAACTATTTTTGCACGCTTTTTGAATCCTTGCCCTGCAAAGATTATAAAACAATACGATTTGAAATAATTTAAGAAATAAAATTTTTAGAACTAAAAATGACTACAGAAGAAAAACGTTTCGACTTTACCAACTGGTTTGAAGCAAACTCAAAGACCGTTTACTTGGCGTTGGGCGCATTGGTCGTCGGCATCGCGGGCTATTACGCCTACAAAAACATGTATTTGAAACCTCGTCAAGCAGAGGCTTCCGCTAAAATCAGAACTGCCGAAGACCTTTTTGCAAGAGATTCATTTGACCGCGCACTTAATTTGCCTGAATTGGGATTCTTGGCAATTGCAAACGATTATAGTTCTACGCAAGCAGGAAACTTGGCGAAAGGTTATGCAGGCATTTGCTATCTTCAAATGGGTAAATTTGATGATGCTATCGCGATGATGAACAAATTTTCGCCCGATGGAAGAGTCATGCCCGCTACAAAATTGAGCGTTTTGGGTGATGCGTATTCTGAAAAAGGTGATTTTGGCAAAGCATCAGATTACTATAAAAAAGCAGCACAAGCAGGCGATGTAGAAGACTTGAAAGCAAACAATTTGAAAAAAGCTGGATTGTTGGCAGAATATAAGCAAAACGACATCAAAGCCGCTTTGGAATGTTACAAAGAGTTGAAAGCTAAATTTCCAACTTCGGCAGACGGCAGAGATATTGAAAAATATATCGCCCGCGCAGAAGCGAAAGTTAAATAATAGAAAGCCATAAAAAAGCAAAAAGAGTTAAGGTGTATTCCTTAAACCAAATAACAGTTTACAGATAGACAATTAGGCGCGGCGAAAGTCGCGCCTTTTTGCATCGCTGAACGGAACGAAAAACAGCATTGCCAAACATTCAAACGCACGATTCACAAAATGTTCAACCACCGCGAGGCGTTGAAACACCACGCTAATGTGACGTTCGCACACCGCGAGGCGTTGAAACGCCACGCTAATATAACAGCCGTCCCTACGGGACTTTTTTTTTATCTTGTTTACAAATAGTCCGTAGGACGACCGTTATATTAGCGTGGCGTTTTAGCGCCTTGCGTGGGACGCAGAATATTCTGACAATGCGTTTCAACGCCTCAAACGTAAAGCCAAACATTCAAACGTCCAATCCACAAAACATTCAACCACCGCAAAACATTCAAACGCCACGCTAATATGACATTCGTGTGTTGCGAGGCGTTGAAACGCCACGCTAATATAACGGTCGTCCCTACGGGACTTTTTTTTGGTGGGACTTATAAATACTTTGTAGAAAAATTATTTCAATAGCTTTATATTTTAATGGTCTAAACAGCGATATATTATTTTGCAAAAATATTCTAGAAAAATATTTTCATTTGCAATATTGTTTTTCGGAAACAAAAAAACATTTATCTCGTTTCCCAAAAAACAAGCGCAATGCGTACAATAATTTTTATAAAGAGAAAACATTTGAAAATAATTAAAAAGAAGTCATTATGCCAAAAACTTATCATCAAATTTATATTCATGCAGTTTTTGCCGTAAAGTATCGGGCTGCCGTCATAGAACCCGAATGGTCGCAACATTTGTTTCATATGATTGCTCGTTTTATCAATGAAACGGGTGCAAGGGTTGCAATTGTGAATGGTGTTTATGACCATGTGCATTGTTTGTTTTCTGTTAAAACTACACATTCTGTTGCCAAAATCATGCAATATGCAAAAGGAAAGTCCTCAAAATGGTTAAATGAACAATCGTTTTTAGAACATTACTTTGAATGGCAACAAGGATACGGTGCGTTTAGTTGTTCTGCCGACCGTATCAAAAATGTCTATCGTTATATTGAAAATCAAGAAATTCATCATCAACAAATGACTTTTAAAGAAGAGTTTATTAGCTTTTTGGATAAAAATTTTATTGATTACGAAGAACAATCTATACCAAATGATTTGATGTAGCTTTAAAAGAAATAGAATTTTCGCACATGGAAAAGCGTTGAAATACCATGCTAATATGACGTTCAACCCCCGCGAGGCGTTGAAACACCACGCTAATATAACGGTCGTCCTACGGACTATTTGTAAAAAAGATGAAAAAAAAGTCCCGTAGGGACGGCTGTTATATTAGCGTGGCGTTTTAACGCCTCGCGGGGGACGCAAAATATTCAAATGCCTGATTGATAAAATATTCAACCACCGCGAGGCATTGAAACGCCACGCCAATGTGACGTTCGCACACCGCGAGGCGTTAAAACGCCACGCTAATATAACGGTCGTCCTACGGACTATTTGTAAAAA
>JBJOPA010000130.1:0-14231 GCA_046051005.1 Bacteroidota bacterium | reverse complement strand
TACAAATTGGCAGAAGTTTTCACCGTCGGAATCCTTGATTTTGTCTTCGAGGAATCGGACAATCAAATCAAAGAAGTTCGTCATGTCGTAAATCTAAAAGACCAAAAAAACAAGGTTTTTTACGACAAATTGACGTTTATTTACTTGGAAATGCCCAATTTTACGAAGTCGGAAGCCGAATTAGAAACAACTTTCGACAAGTGGTTGTATGTCTTAAAAAACCTTCCAAATTTAGAAAATCGTCCACTTCAATTTCAAGAAAAAGTGTTTGAGCAATTGTTTTTGGCGGCAGAAATCTCTAAATTTTCACGTGAAGAAAAGAATCAATACGAAGACAGTTTAAAATCCTATCGAGATTTAAAAAATGTGATTGATACATCATATGATGAAGGAAAAATGGAAGGAAAAATCGAAGGAGAAATTGAGACTACAATTAAAGGCATTGTCAATTCTTTGAAACGCGGAAAACTGACGATTGAAGAAATTGCGGAAGATTTTGATGTGACCGTTGAGTTTGTGATTAATATAAAAAAAGAGTATAATCTGTAAAGTGCTTACACCTAATGTTACTTTCAAATTTCTGTTTGGGTTTGTTTTTGCGTTCAAAACCGTGTTTATACTGGGGGGGAGCTTTTTTTGCGTCAAAAAGATTAAAATCGTCGTTTAAATAATTTACCTATAAAAAAATCATTATAAAAAATCAACATTTTGGCATGTCAAATCTAGAAAATATCAAACAACGTGCGGCGCATTTGATTGCCGTAGATGCCAATCTTTCGCTCATGCGCGAAACTTGGGCGACGACAACAGAACCATTTTTGGTGAAAACTTTGCTTGAAATTCAGAAAAATATACCGCTTTTGTGGTCAGTTTCTCGCAACGAAGTTCGCAAAAACATGGAAGGCGTGGAACTGGTGATGAACACGGTTTCGAGCGGCATCAGCGAGGGTGGGGTGGTTGCGCCTAAAATTATTGCAAAAATCGGCGCGAAAATAATTTTTGCCCAAAACTATCACGGTCACGTGTGCGTGATGACGCAAATGCCGACTTTGGAAGGTTTGATGCAACCGTCAGCTCCCAATTTGCACGCCATCGTGCCGCCCGAAAAGGTAGATGAAACGTTGGTGATGACGTTTGTAGAAAAATTTTTGATTGAACTCGCCGATTGGGAAGACGGCGAAACGAGCGATAATTCGGAACATCGAACCATCGGTTTTTCAAAGAAGAAAGCATAAAAAAGCAATTTTTATACCTTTTTTAAGGTATTTTTTATATTTTTTTACACAAAGTTGTCGGCAAAGTAAGAAAGGTTTGCCTATATTTGTAAAACAGTTTAGTTTTTTTTTCATACTATCGAAAAACAATTTATTGTTAAACCTTATAAGTCAGATTTCCTTTTCTGTTTTCTCCATTTTTCCAATTGAAATAATTTTTTTTCGTAGAAAGAGTTTGTTACAAACAAAATCATTTTTAATTTTCATTTTTTTAAAAACTTATTAAAATCAACGTCTCTATGAGTGTCAATTTAATGGACATGATGAAAGGCTACATGACCGACGCGGTGATGGGCAAAGCATCAGAATTTTTGGGAGAAAACGCAGGTGCCACGCAAAAAGCGATGGGCGCAATTTTACCCGCATTGTTAGGTGGCGCGGCAAATCAAGCGGCATCGCCAAGTGGCGCGGCGCGTTTGTTCGATTTATTGAAAAGTGGCGGACACGACGGCTCTATTTTGAGCGGTGGTTTGGGTTCGTTGTTGGGTGGCGGCAGTGCTACGCAAGGCTTGCTTTCGAGCGGCGGCGGCATTGTGAGTTCACTTTTTGGTGATAAAGTTGGCGGCATCGTCGGTTGGTTGGCGCAATTTGCGGGCATCAAAAATGGTTCGGCAAATTCGTTGATGAGCATGGCGGCTCCGTTGGTGATGGGTTTGATTGGCAAACAAGTTGGCGGCGGCGGTCTCAGCGGCTTGACTTCGTTGTTGGGCAGTCAGGCAAGTGCTTTGACGGGCGCAATTCCAAGCGGTTTGGCAGGTTTGGCAGGTTTGACTAATTTTTCTGCGCCATCTGCACCAAAAATGCCAGTTTCGACAGAAAGTGGTAGCACAAATTGGTTGCCTTGGGCATTGTTGGCAGGTTTGGCGGCAGTTGGTTTTTGGGCGTTCCGCTCTTGCAAAACCGAAACGGCGGCTCCTGTTCCACCAAAAATTGAAAAAGTAACAACGCCAGTAGTGGCTGCGCCTGATACCGTTGCAAAAACTATCAAATTGGCTGATGGACAAGAAATCAAAGCAAAAACAGGTTCATTTTTGGATTTGTTGTACAAAGAGTTGGCAAGCAAAGAGTCGAGCGTAGGAAAAGTATTGACATTTGACAATGTTAATTTTGCAACCAGTTCGGCGGTGATTACGGCAGATTCGCGTGGTCAACTCGACGATTTGGCGAAAGTGATGAAAGCATTTCCAAATTGCGCCATTCGCGTAGAAGGTCACACCGACAATGTAGGAAATGAGGCTTCAAACCTCAAACTTTCTGAATCGCGTGCGGCATCGGTGAAAGCATTTTTGCAAAAAGATGGCATCAGTGGCGAGCGCGTAGCGACAGCAGGTTTTGGTTCTAAAAAACCAGTAGCCGACAACAAAGATGAGGCTGGTCGTGCAAAAAATCGTCGCATCGAAGCGATTATTACGAAAGAATAAGAAAAAACGTTAATGATTAAATAAGATAGACTTCGCAGGTATTTATGCTTGCGAGGTCTTTTTTTTTGAAAAAAAATGCTAATTTTGCTCAAATTTTTGATAGGCATTTTACTAAAATAAATATTTTGAAAAAAATTGTTTTGATAGACAATTACGATTCGTTTACGTATAATTTATATGATTATTTTTTGCGAATTGGCGTGCATTGCGACGTGATTCGCAATGACAAAACAACCATTGCCGCGCTCAAACGTCGAAAAATAGACGGTTTGGTGATTTCTCCTGGACCCAAACGACCCGAAGATGCAGGCATTACGATGGATTGTTTGGCACATTTTTATGATAAATTGCCGATTTTGGGGATTTGTTTGGGACATCAAGCCATTGGATTGTTTTTTGGCGCATCGCTCGTGCGGGCGCGTGAGCCGCGACATGGGAAAACGTCAAAAATAATCCACGATGAGCAACAACTTTTTAAAAATTTGCCAAATCCGCTGGAAGTGATGCGTTATCATTCGTTGATTCTAGAAAATTTGCCGCAAAGCCTACAAATTTCTGCAAAAACGGCGGATATACTGGGGGGGGGGGCAGAAAATGAAATTATGGCAATTTCTCATCAGGATTTGCCCATCGCGGGCGTTCAATTTCACCCCGAAAGCATTTTGACAAAAGAAGGTTTGCCGATGTTGAAAAATTGGTGCGACACGATTTGAAATTAATCGAAAAAAAAATATGTTTAGAAATGTTGATTTCTAAACATATTTTTTTTAAAATTTTATTGATTTGGCAACAAGCCTTTGGGCAATTTTAGATTTTTTTCATCTGACCATTCGAGCCAACATACATCGGTGCAACCCATTTTTTCGCGTAGAATCGTCCATTTTCCACTTACGTTTTTATAAATTGCTTGATAATTGTTGTCGAAAGGAGCTTCTAATTTTACTTTTTTGTTGTCCAATTCTTTACCGCCTTTTTGTTGGACGTTGGAAAAAACAAATACGAAATTATCAACTTTGCGCATCACGCCTCCTACAAATTCGATGGATTGACCAAACTCGCGTTCTGCACTTGGTCTCGAAAGATTAAACAACGTTTTGCGGAGTGGCGAACCTGATTTCAGTTCCTCCATTTTTTGAGCAAAAAGTGGAATGGAACACAACATCAAAATGGGAATCAAAATTTTTTTCATTTTTCAATTGATTTTTTAAAATTTTTAAAGGAAAATAGTTCTAAAACAAGCATTTATACTGGGGGGTGGCATATTTTCAAAAATCTCTATTACCTGCGCGGGTCGCAAGCAATAGAGATTTTTTGAAAGGAAAAAACAATTTTTTATACGGCAAAACTTTCTCCGCAACCGCAAGTGCGCGCTGCGTTTGGATTGTTGAAAAGGAATCCCTTCCCGTCCAAGCCGCCTGAAAATTCTAACGTTGTATTGAAAAGATATAAAAAACTTTTCAAATCTGTTACAACTTTTACGCCGTTGTGTTCAAACACTTGGTCGTTTGGGCGGCTCTGATTGTCAAAATCCATCTTGTAAGACAAACCCGAACAACCACCCGACACCACACTGACACGGACGAAATAATCGTTCGCCAAGTGTTGAACAGACATAATATTTGCGATTTTTTCTTTCGCACTATCTGCTACGAAAATCATAATCGAAACTTTTTTTTATAGAAAAAAAGAAAATTAGTGATGCGCTGTTTCTACGACTGTCACTTCCAAACCATTTTTGATTTGATAGTCTTTGATAGCCGCTTTGATGGCATCTTCTGCCAACACCGAACAGTGAATTTTTACAGGCGGCAATGCCAATTCTTCTACAATTGCCATGTTATCAATCGCCAAAGCCTCGCCAATTGACTTGCCTTTGAGCCATTCTGTTGCCAAACTTGAAGAAGCAATTGCGGAACCACAACCAAAAGTTTTGAATTTCGCATCAACAATCATTTGCGTTTCGCTATCTACCTCGATTTGCAAACGCATCACGTCGCCGCACTCGGGCGCGCCTACGAGACCTGTTCCTACGCTATTTTTGCCTTTGTCCAACGTTCCAACATTGCGCGGATTGTGGAAATGCTCCATCAATTTTTCTGAATAAGCCATAATTTCAATATTTTTTCAGTTAGAAATTTTTGTTATTGACAAACGAAAAACAGGAAGTGAAAAGTATGTTTTCTGAAAAAAAGCTACCCCCCAGTATTTCGACTATTTTTTGATTAATGTTCTGCCCACTCAACTGAGTTGAGGTCAATACCTTCTTGATACATTTCCCAAATTGGGCTGAGGTCGCGCATGTGCGAAACGCCTTTTCCAATGGCATCAATGGCAAAATCAATGTCTTCTTCGGTCGTAAAACGTCCGAGCGACATGCGAAGCGACGAATGCGCCAAGTCATCGCCCAAGCCCAAAGCCACCAAAACATACGAAGGTTCCAAACTCGCCGACGTACACGCCGAACCCGATGAAAGCGCAATATTTTGGTTGAAAGTCATCATCAAACCTTCGCCTTCTACGTGTTTAAACGACAAATTGGTGACGTGCGGCATACGCGAAGCCTTACAACCGTTGAAATAAACTTCTTCCAATTTCATCAATTCGGTTTCCAACTTATCGCGCAAACGCATCAAACGCTCGGCATCTTGCGCCATTTCAGCCATACAAATTTCAGCGGCTTTGCCAAAACCCACAATCGAAGGAACGTTCAAAGTGCCAGAACGCATGCCGCGCTCGTGACCACCGCCGTCCATTTGTGCCACCACTTTTACACGTGGTTTCACGCGATTGACAAACAATGCGCCTACGCCTTTTGGTCCATACATTTTATGCGCCGTGAAAGCTGCCAAATGAATGCCCGTTTTTTTGACATCGAGCGGAATTTTGCCTACCGCTTGCGTGATGTCTGACATGAGCAAAACGCCATGTTTTGCACAAATCTGACCAATTTCCGCCATCGGTTGAATCACGCCCGTTTCGTTGTTGGCGTACATAATCGAAACCAAAATGGTCGTTGGACGCATCGCCGCTTCGAGTGCTTCGAGTGAAATTTGACCTTCTGGATTTACGTCCAAATAAGTCACTTCGCCACCCAATTTTTCGATGCGTTGGCAAGTATCCAACACCGCTTTGTGTTCCGTTTTCACCGTAATAATATGGTTGCCTTTTTTGGCATACATTTCAAACGCGCCCTTGATTGCCAAATTGATGGCTTCGGTCGCGCCCGACGTGAAAATCACTTCTTTTTCTTCTGCGCCGATGAGTTTGGCGACTTGTTCACGCGCATAGTCAACGCCCTCTTCTGCCGCCCAACCAAATGGGTGATTGCGGCTGGCTGCGTTGCCAAAGTGCTGTGTGAAATAAGGCAACATCGCTTGCACCACACGCGGGTCAACGGGCGTAGTGGAGTTGTTGTCTAAATAAATTAATCTTTTGCCGTCAGTTGAACTAACCATCTTCTTTTTTTTTCGCTATTTTTGGATAAACTTTTTCCTATTTTCAACCATTGTAAAACGTTTAAAAATGAAAATTGTTTAAAAAATTACAGATTATTTGGAATTAGTCTAAAAACGTTTAAACTAAATCGGTGGCAAAGATACGCCAATTCTATCTCAATTGGGTGAATTGTGTTCCGAAAAACACAATTTTTTTCAAAATTATTTTAAAATGGTCAATTTTTTATCACAAGTTATTTTTTTTCAAAAATTTTTTGATGAAAAAGACTACCCCCCAGTATCCGAACGGTTTTTGAACGATTTTTGATGGAAAAAAGGGATTAAGAAAACATCAACGCGAGACACGAAGTGCGGATTTTTTGGAAAAATAAAAATATTTTTTCAACAAAAAATCAATAAAAAATTTGTTGAGATGCTTTAAAAAATATTTTTTATTTGGTAGAAATTTTTGATGGCTTCGCAAACTCGTTGCACTTGGACGGGTTTTAACTCCACAAAAAGGGGCAAACGAATGAGCGTATTTTCAAAATGTTCGCAATTTGGCAATCCAATTGCCGCCGTTTCGGGCTGATAACGCGCCATGAAAGGGCTGTTGTGCAGCGAAACATAATGAAAAATGGCGTGAATATCACAATTTTTGAGATGTGTCAATAAATCGGTTCGGGTCGCCAAATCGTTTACACAAATGGCGAAAATATGTGCATTGTGTTTGGAATTTGCTTCCGTTTGATGCGGTTTTAGGACTCGAAAAGTTTTTTCGGAAGCCAACGGCGCGAGCAATTTGTCGTATTGTTGCCACAATTTGCGTCGTTTTGCTTGGATTTTGGGTAAATTTTGGAGTTGTGCGAACAAAAAAGCGGCATTGAGTTCGGACGGCAAAAACGACGAACCCACGTCTTGCCAATTGTAACGCGCAATTTCGCCTCTGAAAAACGCGCTTCGATTGGTTCCTTTTTCCCATAAAATTTCGGCGCGTTCGGCAAATTTTGGTTCATTCACGACCAACATGCCGCCTTCGCCGCAATGAATATTTTTGGTTTCGTGGAACGAAAACGCCGCCAAATGACCAATGCTGCCCAACCAACGCCCTTTGTAAGTGGCATCAACGGCTTGCGCCGCATCTTCGATAACTGTAATATGATGCGCATTCGCCAACGCCATAATTTCGTCCATCGCGCACGCCACGCCCGCGTAATGCACGACGACAATGGCTTTGGTTTTTTCAGAAATTAAGTTTTTTATAGATTCGACGGAAATATTCGGAAAATCGGGCATCGAGTCAGCAAAACGAAGCGTTGCACCGCGCAAAACAAAGGCATTTGCCGTCGAAACAAAGGTATAACTCGGCAAAATGACTTCGTCGCCTGCCTTCATATCGAGCAACAATGCCGCCATTTCAAGCGCGTCGGTGCAGGAAGTGGTCAACAAACACTTTCCAAATGCCCCCCCCCAGTATTCGGCAGTTTCAAAATGCTGTTGACATGCCTTCGTAAACAAACCATTGCCCGAAAGATGCAATGCCGCCACCGCTTGTTGAATATTGGGCAATTCATCTCCCGTCAAATAAGGTTGATTAAAATGTATTTGCATTTCAAAAATGGATATTTTTCTAAAAAAAAACTCACCCAATCGTTCTGGGGGGGATTTATACTGGGGGGGGCGTTTTTTGAGTTGAAAAATTTATTTTAACGCCTCATAAATCGCAGTTTGAATGCGGGGACGATAATTTCCGTCAATGATTTTGTTATTTTCCATCGTTGGATAAGTTCTATTACTCAAAAAGATATAAATTAATTTTTTATCTGGGTCGGCATAAGCGGCGTTGCCCGTGAAACCCGTGTGTCCGAACGTATTTTCGGAAGCCAAAGCCGACATATTTTCCGTTTTTTTATTATCTAATTCCTTCATGTCCCAACCCAAACCGCGTCGCGTAGAACCATTTTGACGGGTTGTCCAAGTTTTTACGGTTTCTTCTTTGAGGTATCGCACGCCGCCGTATTCGCCGCCATTGAGCAACATTTGAAACAAAATCGCCAAATCATGGCTTGTCGAAAACAGCCCCGCATGTCCACTCACGCCGCCCAACATCGCCGCCGCCATGTCGTGAACGGTTCCTCGAATCTGCTGATTTCTGAAATAATGGTCGTCTTCGGTGGGCGCAACTTGCGAAGCAGGAAATTTTGACAACGGATTGAACAAGGTCGCGGTCATGCCCAAAGGACGATAAAAATTGTTTTCACTGTACTCATCTAATGTTTTCCCAGAAATGTTTTTGATAACTTCACTCATCAAAATCATGCCTAAATCGGAATAACGATATTTTGTATCTTCTAAATTCGATTGCAAAATGGCACCGACGATGCTGTCTTTATAATCGTGTCGAAGAAACAAGCGTTCTGTTACGCCCAAATCAAATACATTTTCTTTTTTATTGACGTACCATTTTGGCAAAACGGTTTTCGTATTGGTGTCAATGGTGTTTTTGTAAAAAGGAATCCAAGCCTTCAAACCTGCTTGATGTATGAGAACATCTCTCAATAAAACATTTTCTTTATTTGTTCCTTTTGCGGTGGGCAAATAATCGCCATAATGTTTGTACACATCAAATTTTCCGTCGTCGGCAAGTCGCATGAGGGAAACGGTGGTGGCAGCGACTTTGGTAATCGAAGCCATGTCGTACAAATCTTGGGTGGTCACGGTCTGCATTTTTTCGTAGGTGTGATGCCCAAATGCTTTGTTATAAACCACTTTTCCGTTTTTAGCGACGAGGATTTGACAACCCGGCGCGGCTCCTTTTTCGATGAGTTCTTGGGCGATGGCATCAATTTTTCTCAACTTTTCGGCATTAAATCCTACGGATTCTGGGGCGGCATCGAAGTCCAAAAACTGTTCGTTCATTGTCAATTCGCCCATGCCCGCCTTCGTGCGCGGGGAAACGGTGACAGGCAATTTGCCGCGTGTTTGAATGGCTCCAAAAACGGCGGCGGCGGCTTGTTGCTGCGTCATCGGGTCTTCGTTGTAAGCCAACAACACGTTTTTGACGTTGTCGAAATATTGTAAACCATACGGATTTCCGAAGAAAACGAGGATAACGCGCTTGGTTTTTGCCAATTCGTTGACAAAATTCTTGATATTTTTATTCAATCCAAAATCTTTATCGGCTTTTGGATATAAATCGTGCAACGAAATAATGACAGTAGATTTGTCTTTCAACCGTTCTTTCAAATAGGTTTGCGTTGGCTCAAACAAAGTTTTCTCGGCATTGAGTTGCACGGCGGTCGAAAATTTTCCAAACGCAACTTGAAAAGGTGTAATATCGGTTGCGCCAATCGAAACGACCAACATGTCGTTGGGGTTCATGTTGCGGGTTGGCACGGCTTTGTCTTCGTTGCGCACCAGCGTGAGGGCGTTGGAAATGAGGTCGCGTTTCAAATCGTTTGCGGCGGCGGTGTTGAGGTCGCTGCGGACGTTCAACGGCTCGACATACTGGGGGGTGGTCAAACCAAGCCGATATTTGGAAGTCAAAACCCTTTTCACCGATTTGTAGAGTTCATTGCTGTCAATTTTATTTTCTTTTAGATATAATTTGATTTTTTCAAAGGCATTTGGAATATTTTCAGGCAACAACAACACGTCATTCCCTGCGGCAATCGAACGCGCTTCGACTTCTCCGCCGTTAAAATATTTCGTTACGCCTTTCATTTCCAATCCATCGGTGAAAATAATGCCGTCAAAACCCATGTCTTTTCTCAATATTTTGATGGCATTGGGCGACAGCGAAGTCGGCAAATGCAGCGTCGTATCAATCGCAGGAATGTTCAAATGCGCTGCCATCATGCTGCCCACGCCGTATTGCGACAACACGCGAAACGGATACATTTCAAGGTCTTGCAAACGTTTCATGTCGTGTTTGATGAGTGGCAAATCGTAGTGGCTATCCGTTTCCGTATCGCCGTGACCCGGAAAATGCTTCGCGCACGCCAACACGCCCGCGTCCTGCATGCCGCGCATGTACATGAAGCCTTTGACGGCAACATTATATTTGTCTTCGCCAAAAGAACGGTCGTTGATGACGGGGTTTCGAGGGTTGTTGTTGACATCAATATCGGGTGCAAAATTGGCGTGAATGCCCAATCGCCGACATTCGTAAGCCACTTGTTGACCAAATTTATAGATGAGCCGATTGTCTTGAATCGCGCCCAACATGAGCTGTTTTGGAAATGCAATGGTGGCTTGTTTGAGGCGCATACTCACGCCCCATTCGCCGTCAATGGTCACCATGAGCGGAATTTTTGTCAATAATTGGTAGCGATTGGTGAGTTCTACTTGTTTTTCGGGCGTGCCTTGAAAAAAACACATGCCGCCCACTTTATAGGTTTTGATGAGGTTTTCGACGCTCGCGATGTGGTCTTCGCCCAAGTCGGAATGGGCGCGAATAAACACCAATTGCCCCAAACGTTCGTCAAAACTAAGGGAATTGAACACCGAATCTACCCAACGGCGTTCTTGTGGCGAATTTTGGTTTTGGTCGTAAGGCTGTTGCGCCGAAAGGCAAACCGCAAAAATGGGGAACAACAACGTAAAAAAAATGGTCTTTTGGATTTTGTTTCTCAAATTTTTCATTGACAAATTATTAAAATGAAGCATAAAATGAGGATTTTTCTTTTTTTATTTCGTCACAAAGTTAGAAAAAATTTGAGAATGAATGATTTTAAAAATGGAAACAAAAAACACATGAAAAAATGATTTACTTTCTGTTGATGGTCTCCCTCCCTTCGGGGGGGCTGGGGGGGGATTTACTGGGGGGTAGCTATTTTTCAAGAAAATACATTTTTTTTATCCGTTGGAAAGTCTTCAATATTTTTTTTAAATCATTGATTATAAATGTTTTATAAATTTTAAAGGTGCGTTGAAAACCGTAACCCATTTTTCAAAAGGTTTGTCTGCGAAAACAGAAAGACTTAATTTTGTGTTTGTATTTTCGTTTAGTTCTTTTTCATAAAAATCAAATTGAAAAAAAGCTAAAAACCAATTAATTTATTAAAAATTTCAGCTAAACAATTGACCTTGCAAATGCCTTTGTGCGTTGCGAGGTCAAATTTTATCAACTTCTACCGAAAAATCTGCCCGATATACTGGGGGGGTATCATTTTTTTAAAAATATGAAAGAAAAATTAAACCAATTTTCAAAAACCATTACGCAAGACCCTACGTTGCCTGCTGCGCAAGCCATGTTACACGGCATCGGTTTGACGGATTCAGATTTGAAAAAAGCACAAATTGGCATCGTTTCGACGGGTTGGGAGGGAAATCCTTGCAATATGCACCTCAATGATTTGGCGAAGGGCATCAAAAGTTCGGTACAAGCGGCGGATTTAATTGGACTTATTTTCCATACGATTGGCGTGTCAGACGGCATTTCGATGGGAACTTCGGGCATGAAATTTTCGTTGCCCAGCCGTGACATTATCGCCGATTCCATCGAAACCGTCGCTTCGGCGCAATGGTATGACGGCATTATTGCGGTCGTCGGTTGCGACAAAAACATGCCCGGCGCGATGATGGCGATGGGGCGGCTCAATCGTCCTTCGATTTTGGTTTATGGCGGCACGATTGCGGCAGGGCGTTACAAAGACCAAAAATTGGACGTAGTTTCGGCGTTTGAGGCGTTGGGGCAGAAGGTTTCGGGCGCAATTACGGAGCAAGAATTTAAAGAAATTATTCAAAATGCGATTCCGGGCGCGGGCGCGTGTGGCGGCATGTACACGGCAAATACGATGAGTTCGGCAATTGAAGCATTGGGCATGTCGCTGCCGTCGAGTGCCTCAAATCCAGCAATTTCTGACGCAAAACAAGCAGAGTTGACGCGCTTGGGCAAAGCAATTCGCAATTTGTTGCAAAAAAATATTCGTCCAAAAGACATTATGACCAAATCTGCTTTTGAAAATGCGATAAAAGTAGTAACCGTATTGGGCGGTTCTACAAATGCGGTGTTACATCTCATTGCGATAGCCAAAAGCGTGGGCGTGCCGCTCACACTCGCCGATTTTCACCGAATCGGCAGCGAAACGCCGTATTTGGCGGATTTGAAACCAAGCGGAAAATACCTCATGGAAGATCTTCACGCCATCGGCGGCGTGCGTGCGGTAATGCGCATGATGTTAGAAAATAATATGTTAGATGGAAATTGCATGACCGTCACGGGCAAAACTATTGCTGAAAACCTAGAAGATGCGCCCAAATTGCCTGCCGATAATTCCATTATTCGCCCGTTGCACCAGCCGTTGAAGGCGAGTAGCCACATTCAAATTTTGTACGGAAATTTAGCCACCGAAGGCGCGGTTGCGAAAATTACGGGAAAAGAAGGCTTGTTTTTTGAAGGAACGGCAAAGGTTTTTGACTCCGAAGCGGCGGCAAATGAGGCGATTGTGAGTCGAAAAATCGTGTCAGGCGATGTTGTGGTCATTCGTTATTGTGGTCCAAAAGGCGGACCTGGAATGCCCGAAATGTTGAAACCTACGTCCGCCATTATGGGCGCAGGTTTGGGCAGTTCGGTGGCGTTGATAACCGATGGGCGTTTTTCGGGCGGTACGCATGGTTTTGTAGTGGGACACATCACGCCAGAGGCGCAATCGGGTGGTGCGCTTGCGCTCCTGCGCGACGGCGACCGCATCACGATTGATGCCGAAAACAACAAATTGTCGGTAGATTTGACCGATTCGGAGTTGTTGGCGCGTCGTGCGGCTTGGACGGCTCCCCCCCCCAGTATCACGACGGGTATTTTGAGAAAATATATAAAAAATGTTTCGTCTGCCAGCGAAGGTTGTGTAACCGACGAAGTATAAAAAAATATATAAAAAGAATATCATTCATAGTTTGATAATGGTGAACTGCTGCTGCCTTTCGAGGTGGCGCAGTTTTTTTTTGTTATACGATTTAAAGATTTAAAACATTTATTTTTTTAAATCCATGTTACAATTGCAACAAAAGGCGTAACTTTGCGGCATGAAAAAAAATAAAATTTCGGAAAAATGGACCGAAATAAAAGCGCAATTTGATGCGTTGAAATATGTAAAACCACTTTTTCGCATGATTTGGGCGTGCAGTCCGCCCATGATGTTGAGCAATTTGATATTGCGTTTGCTGAAATCTGCCCTGCCCGTCACCCAATTATACGTCGCAAAATTGATTATTGACGAAGTGATTCGCCTCATTGCCGCCAAAAGTGGCGCAGATACTGGGGGGTATCATTTTTGGGAACAAAAAACACTTTGGACGCTCATCGCCGTCGAACTTGCGTTGGTGGCGATTGCCGAATTGCTCACACGCGGGGTAAATTTGTTGGATACGTTGTTGGGCGATTTATATTCCAACCAATCTTCGCTCATCATCATGCGACACGCGGCGAGTTTAGACCTTTTTCAGTTTGAAAATCCCGTTTTTTACGACAAATTGGAACGCGCACGACGCGGGACGACAGGCAGAACGGTGTTGGTTTATACCGTTTTTGACCAAGCCCAAGAGTTCGTGACATTGGCATTTTTAGCGGTCGGCTTGTTGAGTTTCAATGGTTGGTTGTTGTTGATTTTGCTGGTTTCGGTGTTGCCAATTTTTATCGGCGAATCTTATTTCAACGGTCGCGCCTATTCGCTGACGCTTTCGTGGACACCCGAACGTCGCGAATTGGACTATTTGCGCTACATCGGCGCATCGGACGAAACGGCAAAAGAAGTTAAAATTTTCAATCTTGCCGAATTTATTGTTGGCAGATTCAAGAAGTTGTCAGACGAATATTTTGAAAAAAATAAAAAATTGATTGTTCAACGCACTTTTGTGGGCGCGTTGTTGTCGCTCGTGGGAACCATTTCTTATTACATTGCCTACGTCGTGATTGTGGTTTCTGCCATCAACGGCGCGTTGTCGGTGGGAACGTTGACGTTTTTGGCGAGTTCGTTTTCACAAATGCGATGGCTTTTGCAAGGCACGATGATGCGTTTTTCGCGTATCACGGACAATGCGATGTATTTGAAAGATTATTTTGATTTTTTGGAAATTAAACCCACCATTCAACAAAAAGGCGC
>JBJOPA010000129.1:0-37871 GCA_046051005.1 Bacteroidota bacterium | reverse complement strand
TTAAATTTTATATTTTTAAAAATTTATTTTAATACATCTTGATGCCCTTTTTGATGTCTCAAAAAACGCTTTCAAGGTTTGATGACACGAAATTACGCCCCCCCCCAGTATCTACCAAATTTTTAGAGCAGTTTATATTTTTTTTAACAGCAAAACATATATTTTTTAACATAATTTTTAGTTTTTAACGCTTTTTAGAACAAAAAAAAACCTATGTAAAATAAAAATATTTGTCACTTAACCCCAATATTCAACCACTTGCCGACGGATTGTAACCGTTTCCTAAAAAGTGTTTTTTCGCCCGACAAAACGTACATTCAGTTCGAGAAAAGCCCTTAATTTTGACACGTTTTCTCATAGTATGTTTGTTTTTTTCCTGCACCACTGCCCTGTCATGCTCCAATTTGACACAGTGCCGCAGGAATTTTTTTTGCCCAAAAACGAAATTATTGAATTGAAGTAAACGAATCCACTTCGGTTGAAGGATTCTTTTCTGAAAAAAAGTTTGAGATTATTTAGATGTAAAAAACAACTTTATTGGAAATTATACTGGGGGGGCAGCGTAGTCAAAAAATTATCCATTTTGACTACGCTGTTTCTATTTATTGTCAAATTTTTATCCGCAAAAAAATTACGAAAACTCAATCATATATTTATTTTTCTTACCATTTTCAATCATCAAAAACTTGCCGTGCAACAAATCCGCTTCGGTAATCATCAACTCATGGGTTTTCACTTTTTCCTTGTTCACCGACACCGCATTGTTTTGAATGGCTTTGCGCGCTTCGCTTTTTGAAGGCGAAATTTGGGTAAGTTCTGCCATCAACTCTGTTATTTTGACCCCATTTTCTTTGGTTAAAATATTTTTTTCCAAATTAAATGTCAAGCCGTCTGCGCCGATGGCACGTAAAATATTTTCATCGAGCGAACGCAAGGTTTCGTTGTTGAGTTTTCCCGAAAACAACAATTCCGAAATGTCAATCACGGCAGCGCAACTTTCGGGCGAATGCACCCGCGAGGTGATGTCTTTTGCCAATGTTTTTTGCAAAATGCGCAAATGTGGTGCTTCGTTGTGTTGCGCTTCGAGCGTTTCAACGGTTTCGCGGTCAAGTAATGTGAAAATACGTATAAATTTTTTCACATCTTCGTCCGTCACATTGAGCCAAAATTGGTAAAATTCATAGACCGACGTGCGTTTTTCGTCTAACCAAACGGCTCCTTTTTCTGATTTTCCGAATTTTTCGCCGTCGGCTTTTGTCACCAATTTGGTCGTGATGGCGTATGCTTTTCCGTCGCCGACCCGTCGCACGAGTTCGGTTCCCGTCGTGATATTGCCCCATTGGTCGGAACCGCCCATTTGTAACAATACATTTTCGGCGCGATAAAGATGCAAAAAATCGTATCCTTGAATGAGTTGATACGTAAATTCGGTAAACGACAAGCCATTTTGCAAGCGATTTTGAACCGAATCTTTCGACAACATATAATTTACGGTGATGTGTTTTCCTACATCTCGAATAAACGACAAAAATTCGATGCCTTGAAACCAATCGTAATTATTCACCATCTTTGCTGCATTTTTGGGCGCGTCAAAGTCCAAAAATTTTGCCAATTGGCGATGAATCGAATCAACGTTGTGTTGCAACGAGTCGAGTGACAATAATTTTCGCTCTTCGGACTTGCCCGACGGGTCGCCGACCATGCCCGTCGCACCGCCCACGAGCGCGTAAGGCTGATGCCCCGCTCGTTGAAAATGCAACAAAACCATGATTTGCGCCAAATTTCCGACCGTCAAAGAGTCGGCGGTTGGGTCGAAACCGATATAACCGCGCACCACTTCGCCCTTCGTCAACAAGTTTTCAGTTTCGGGCATAATATCGTGCAACATACCACGCCAACGCAATTCTTCTACAAAATTTATCATATTTTTTATCAAATTTTTATCCTTTTAATTTCGCGGCGCAAAAGTAGAAGAAAATCAAGATTTTTTCGAGATTTTTTTTTTCAAAATCTTCAAAAATAGCCCCCCCCCAGTATAAACGACTGAAAACGGGCTATTTTTTATAAAAAAGAAAAATTTATGGTAAAATATTTTTTTAAAAATGGATTTATTGAATCCAATCCGCTTCATTTTTTACGCGAGAAAGGCTAATCAAAAACGCTAAATTCAAGAAGAAAAACGAGCCAATTTTATCCGTCTCAATCATGTCGTTGACCATAATCAACATCAAAATAACGAACAGCGAAGCCGCCACCGCCACCGTTGTGCGGCGCAATTGCCCCCCCCCAGTATCGGCGTGTTTCCAATACAATTTTTCGCCCCAAAACAACGCCATTCCGCATAAAAATGCAAAAATGAACGCGCCCACCACACCTTGTTCGACGGCATACATCAAATATTGACAATGAATGCCCGAATGTTCTGGATTGTCAGAGACGTAAGTCTGAAATTTTCGGACGGTAAAACCGCGATAAAACGGATAAAAACTATTCGGACCGAAGCCCACGATGGGTTCTCGTTCTATCATTCGGAAGCCCGCCACCCAGCGATAGACGCGCTCCATCGAAGAAATATCGCGCAATTTGTAGGTCGCTTCCACCAAATCCGAAAAATTGGTTTGCGTAATCGTGCGTTCGTAATTGGGGGCAAAATCGAGGTATTTGTTGCGTTGCACCATAAAATTGATGCCCACCACGACCATCAAAAAAAGGGTCAACAAAAACCAGCGCGTCATTTTCCAACGCATCAAGAAATAGAAACCCGCCGCGCCCACCAACGCCAAATACGCCGCCCGTTTGAAAGAAAATTGAATGCCAATGAGGATTAAAACAATGCCGATGTGAATCAATTTTCGTTGCCAACTGCCCGCTGGATACCACGTTCGCGCCAACAACACATAAGGAAAAAATGCCGCTAAAAAACAGGAATAGCCTACTGGATTGCGAAAATAAGGTTGCACCACATAATTGACGGAATCGAAAGAAAAACCTTGCAAACCATGTCGCACCAACGTCACCAAAATAGCGATGAGCAACAACGGAAAAATGCACCAAAAAAACGTCTTGATGTCCGCGCCGCGCCGAATGACGATACCCCCCAGTAAAAAGAAGGTCACGATGTACCAAAATTTAGCTAACACATATTTGATTGCCAGAAATTGGTCGTGCGCGTGCAAGGCAGACACGACAATCCAAACGAAATGCACCATCAACGCCAATGCGATGGGGTGTCTCAAAAAATTGCCCACAAAATCTTGTAATTTATTTAAGTTATTGAAAATCAATAAAAAATAAATTAGCATTAATCCTATAATGAGTGGTTCGGTGGGTAAATCGGTTCCAAAACCATTTGAGAATTGCACTTCAATCGAAATCGGAAGACAACAAATGAGCAACCAAAATATTTTTTTATAATCCACCACCGTCACAAAAAGCAGCAACAAAGCGGGCGGAATCCCCAGCAACAACCACTCGCCCAACGCAAGCGCACTCACGACCGAAACCACCGTCAACACGCCAAAAATGCCCAGCAAACGCCGCGTCAGCAACCGACTGACGGGCGAAGAAGACGGCGCAATGGGAGCTTCGATTCTATTCACGTTTTGTTTTTTTTAAATATTTTATTCTTCGCCTGCCATGATGGATTGCCAATCCACTTTTCTGTAATTGTCAAAAATCAAAGCGGCAATGACGCTGAGGACAAACGAAATCAGAAAGGCAGAAATCAGCAAAATCAACCGTTTTGGACGCGACTTTTGAACGGGAACTTGCGCCGAATCGGTGACATGTAACGCCGAAATTTGAGCTTCAAAAGCGGCTTTGAGTTGTTTGTAACGTTCTTGGTCGAGCGCAATTTGAAAGCGTTTTTGACGCAATTGCTGTGCAAAATACGACACTTTGTCCATGCCCGTATTGAATTTTTCGAGGTCGAGTGTACCCGATTTTAGGGCTTCATCATAACCTTTTACCTGCGCTTGCAACAATGCAATGGTGTCGCGTGGCACGTTTGGATTGTCTTCCAACGCTTTTAGCTTCACTTTTGCAATGATGAGGTTGTTTTTTGCTTGGGCGGCGATGTCGGCGATGCCTTCGGTTTGCTTTTCGGGGTCATACACACCCGAAGCCTGCCGCAGGCGCGTGAGCGTGTCACTCACTTTTGTGACCGCCGTTTCTTGCGAAGAAAACGCTTTTTCGTAGGTAATCAACTGTTTCCATTGACTTTCTTTGATGAGTCGTTGGGCAATTTCGTTGACTTTTTCCCGTGCGGCATTTGCCATAGCCGCCGCCGTTTTGGGGTCGGTGTCTTCGACCGAAATTTCGATGGCGTTGAATTTATTTTTTTGTACTTCGTAGAGTTTGTCAAAAACTTCCCGAACCTTGAACGATGCCAAACGTTCGGTAGAATCAATTTTGTAGTGTTGATACAAATTGAAATTTTTAATCAAATATTCTGCTACTTCGCCCGAGTTGGCGAGGGTCAACATGCGGTCCACGTCTTCTTCTTCGCCAAAATATTTGCGGTCTTTTCCCGCCGCTTCGCCCACTTCGACGGGCAAAAACAGGTCGGGACTCGCAGGATAAAAAATGGTCGTGCTTTTGTAATAATCTTTCATCGTCACAAATGCAAACACCGTCATCAGCACAGAAGCTGCCAAAACGGTCAGCCCAATTTGTTTTTTATACCGAAAAATGGTCGCTAAAACGCCCAATAGGTTATCTCGTTGTTCCATCGCAGTTTTTTATCTTTGTTTTTTCAAAATATTTAATCGTATGAAAATCAGAAAGATAGTTGAAGAATTGAATTAAAGTTATAAAAATAAAATTATGAAATTATTTTTTTTGCAAAAAACGATGCAAAAGTAGAAAAATTTGAGAAAGAAAAGAACACAAATTTTGACAAACCAATCTCAAACGAAAAAAAACGGTTCGCGCATATACGAACCGTTTTTTTTAACATTTATATTTTTTTTGTTGAAGAAAAAGCCCCCCCCCCAGTATAAGTCCCCTCTCAATCCCCCCGAAAGGAGGAAGTAAGCGATTTCGACCATTTTTAGTTCGGTATCGGAAAACGGGGAACCTTTCCAGATTCGCTGTATTTGAGTAAGAAAAAAGTCAAAATCAGCAACGCCAATATGATGGGAACCAAGAGTTGATAAATCATCGTCACCGTTTTGTCGTGCGTGGGTTCTTCTTCCTTCACCACCGTCGTGAACGCCAAACTGTCGTGCCAACCCGTCGAACCAAAAAACGAAAACGCCTCGAACGGAATCAACCGCGCCAGAGTCCGTTTAAACACCGACCCAAAATTGATGCGGTCGCCATTGTCTTCTATCACACGACTTGCCGTCAAATATTTTGCAGGCGTGGCGTGAAAAAGACTTTCAAAAAATATGTAATACAAAATACGCAAAATACTGACGCAAAGCAACAGCGTTTCCTTGTCTCCAATGACATCTGAAATGTCATTCAACGACTCACGAAATCCGCTACTTTTGCGCGCCAACACGCCGACGAGCGGCATAAACGTCAGAAAGACGATAAAATAATCAACGAAATTATGCAATAAACGTTGTGGCTTGATGGTTTCGATAAATTCGGGACGTTCAAAACCGTGTTCTTCGTACATTTCCATACGAACCGTCGCCTTGTTTTGATGATTTTTCAACACCAAAAACGAAAAAACAATCAACAAAACTCTATAAAACCAAAAAAAGACGCTTATTACGGTCAAATTCATGGTATCTGGAACTGGTTTGCTCAACAAAAAATGCGTTTGAAAACAAATTCCAATGATACTTTGCATCAATATGACAGCAAAACAAAACACCACCAAGCGGGTTACCCGCTTGGTCAACATCAATATTGCACCTATCAAAAGCAATAAATAAAAAGCAAGCGACGGATAACTTACGTAGATGTGACGTGCATTTTCAATGTGGATTTCGAGCGCGCTATTGAGGTTGATAGGTACAAATCCACTAATATATTTTTTAATAGAAAGCTCTGTAAATGGTGTAAATTCGTTGAGAATGCCGATAATTGCAATAAAAAAGCTACCCCCCAGTATCGTGGCGCGATTAACAAATTTTGACATGCGTAACATTTTTTAAGAGATAAAAAATGCAAAAATATAAAAAATATTATTTATAATTATTTTTTCAATAAAACTTTTCTAATCCAATTTGGAACCACGACCGCGCCCAATGCCAAGTAAGCATAATACGACATTGCCCGCCAAATGAAGGCAATGATGGTCGCCACTTCCACATTTTTCAAGAAATCGTGCAAAAATGGGTAAAATATTTTCTCCGCAATGCCCGCGCCGCCGGGCGTTGGCGACAATGCCATGATGATGAACATGGCTTGCAAGCGTCCGTAGAGCAACGATTCGCGTCCAAAATCCATCGGCGGATTGTCAATGCCGATGATGAGGCAGGAAATGAGCAAAAATTTGCAAGTCCAAGCCGTCACCGTTGCCAGAAATGCCAGCCCGTGTTCGCGCCATCGCATTTTTTTCATTTCGACAGAGGCAATCAAAATTTCGTCGCTCAAACGTTCCATTTTAGGTCGAAAACGAGTCAAAAATGGGATTTTTGTAAAAAACATCAACATTTTTTTGATGACCAACGGATTGATGAAAAGCCCATAAAATAAAAATAATCCGTAACTCGTCATGCCCAAATAGCAACTCCAAAACACGCCCGTAGAAGGCGTTATTTCAAAAAAATGACTAATATCTGGACTCAAAACATGCGGTCCAAGCAGCGCAAAAAGCAAGGGAAACGTGCCGACAAAAAACAGCGTATCCAACACCACTTTGTAAAGCACAATCACCGCCGTGCGTGCGCCCGAGAGTTTTTCTTGCGTCAAAACGAACAGCGAAACCGCCGAACCGCCGACCGTCGTTGGCGTTATGCAAAGGCTAAATTCAAAAATCAAGACCAATTCCACGCATTTCCAGAACGAAAAATGCCCTTGCGACAACACTTTCATGCGCAACGCAAACGCGATGTGTCGCAACACCAGCAACACCGCCGCCGCCAAAATCCATTGCAACGTGCGAGCATTCCAAGTAATTTCGTCCAATTTTTGGAAATCAAAATTCCGCAGCACAATCCACATCATCATGCCCAAGCCCAAGAAAATGGGCAAAATCATGCGCGACGCACGCAAAGAGCGCAACACGTTGCGAGCTTCGTCGCTTAGTTCGGCGGGGTTGTCAATGGGGTCAGGTGTTGCCATCTCGTGCAGTTAAATTTTGCCTTTTAATAATACTTTTCAAAGAAATGCTTGCAAAAATACTCGAAAATTTGATACAAAGTTATCATTTTTTAAAGAAAAAACTGCAATTTTGCACCCAAATTTCGTCTAAATCATAAAATAAAAAGACGAAAATCTTGTTTATAAAAAATATTGCTTCAAAAAACAGCCAACTTGCAATTGGCAACCGTTTTTGACGATGAAAAATCTGAAACCTCGTTTACACAATCGCGTCAATCGCGAAGTGTTGAAACAACGTGCGCTCGACAGCCACGAAACGCGAAAAACTGTCTCGTTTTATCGCTATCATCAAATTGCCGATGTTCCCAAATTTCGGGATAAACTCTATCAATTGTTGCAAGAAGTGGGTGTTTTTGGACGCATTTATGTCGCTTCCGAAGGCATTAATGCCCAAATATCTGTCGCTGAATCTAATTTCGACGCTTTCCAAAACCGATTGTACAGCATAGATTGGCTCGATGGCGTGCGCCTAAACGTAGCCGTCGAAGAAAAAAATAATTCTTTTTACTTGCTAAAAGTAAAAATTCGACCCAAAATTGTTGCCGATGGATTGGAAGACCAAACCTTTGACGTAACCCAACGCGGCAAACACGTGGGCGCGAAGGAATTTAACGAATTGGTCAGCGACCCGAACTCGATTGTCATTGATTTTCGCAATCATTACGAAAGCGAAGTGGGGCGTTTTGACCACGCCGTCACGCCCGAAGTCGAAACTTTTCGAGAATCGTTGCCGCTCATCGAAGAATTTTTACACCAACAAAACGCTTTCGGAGACGACCAAAAAAACCTCGTCATGTATTGCACGGGCGGCATTCGTTGCGAAAAAGCAAGTGCCTATTTTCGACACAAAGGCTTCAAAAATGTGTTTCAACTCGACGGCGGCATCATCAATTATGCCAAACAAGTGGAAGCCGAGGGCTTGGAAAATAAGTTTCGCGGCGTAAATTTTGTGTTCGACGAGCGATTGGGCGAACGAATTAGCGACGATGTGGTCGCAAATTGTCATCAATGCGGACAACCCGCCGACGTACACATCAATTGCGCCAACGCCGCTTGCCATTTGTTGTTCATTCAATGCGACGCATGTAGAGAAAAATATGAAAGTTGTTGCTCCAATAAATGTAAAAATTTTAATCACCTGTCGGAAGCAGAACGCGAAACATTAAAGCCAAATTTGGTCTTCAATGGCTCGAAAAGAGGTGAAAATCGGCACAAATCGCATCGCGGAACCCGATTGATTGACGTAAATTGACAAAAAAAGATCCCCCCCAGTATCCAAACGGTTGGATACTGGGGGGGAGCTTTTTTTTATAAAAATTTACAGTATTTTAAGCTAATTTCATCGAAAACGGTACTCAAATTCAAAAAATACGTATCAAAAAAAAAAAAAATACAATGAAAATGCAAAAAAAATCACAAAAATCGTGTTTGTATTTAAAAAAAAGTATTTATATTTGCATCATTAATATAAAATCAAATGCGCATATTGATTTGATTAATGAAACCATGCTTAACAAATTTGCTGTTTATTGCGACACGAGCAATAGAATTTTTTTGAACGTAACTTGAATACGCAACTTGTGGGGAGACCCGAAACATTCCTTGATGTAGCAAATCGCTTTTTGTAGGCTATACTTTTATTTTTTTTAAAAAATGATAAGGGATTAAAGCCTTATCTTTCTAACCTTTTTTCCTTAAAAAGGCGAATGCCGCTCGCGTGTTGCGCAAGCGACACTAGCCCAACTATTAAAAACGTTACAAAATTATGAAGAATTTTTTAATTGCTCTCTTTTTTCTGAGTTTTTCTTTTACTGCACGAGCGCAGTTTATTTATGACCAATGGTCATTGACTCCCGCTTCAACTTCTGATTATGAATTTCCCATCTATCGTTTTGGTTCTATGAACATTACGCATCATGGTAAACGTCAATTTACAGATTTGGAGCATCAGGGCTTTTTGTTCTATCACGACGGCGGTGGGAAACACTGGGAATGGGGTGAATTTCCGAACTACGGTTTGAGCGTAGCCAGTTTTAAAGGAGCCAATTTTTCTGTTTCCAATACCGATAACTGGAACAATCGCTCCCTTGTGTTGAGTGGTTATGGTGGTTTGGGTTTTAGAACGCTTGGCGGTGCGATGATTATGCACCAAAACGGCATTATTTCGATGGGACTTTCTGCCAATTGGCGCGACCAAGCGTTGATTCGTCGCCTTTCAGAAAAAAGTGCCGATGAAATATTTGACGGAAAACAATATTTGTTGCACGTCCGATATGGCATTTTGACCGAAAAAATCAAAGTTTCCCTTGTGGAAAATTGGCCAGATTATGTTTTCAAACCCAATTATCGGCTCATGCCATTGCCCGAAGTAGCGCGACACATCGCCGAAAAAGGGCATTTACCGAATATTCCTGCGGCGGCTGAAATTGAAAAGCAAGGCATGGAATTGGGCGACATGGCAAAACGTCAACAGGAAAAAATAGAGGAATTATTCCTCCATTTGATTGCATTAGAAAAGCGGGTGAAGGCTTTGGAGGCTGAAAATGTGGAACTTCGTTCGCAGTCAACAGTGCCGCTGACACCCCGTTAAAACATCAAAATCCCCCTTCTAATCGGCATTTGCGCGTGTAGATACTGGGGGGGGGCATTTTTTTTACTGAAAAAAAATAATTGATATGAAAAAAATATTTTCTCTTTTAGCAGCTTGTTTGCTGATGGGGTCGGTGGTGCTATTTGAACAATGCAAATGTGACAAATGCGAAGACCCCGCCAATCCTGAGTGTAGCAATTATGACCCGTGTTATGGTGTTGCAAAAACAAGTGCAGATTTTAAAATAGAAGAGCGAACAGGTTCTTATTGGGTGGAAACTGATACCGTAGATAGATATAGTTCTATTCGTTTCACGGCAATCCAAGACGGGGAATCTTATCGTTGGTTGATTGGGGCTGATGAGTATAATGAGAAGTCATTTTCTCTAACAAGTTTTCCACACGACACTTGGGTAGGTGTAACGCTCATCATACAGCGCACACCCAACAAGAATTGTCACCCCAACGACAGAGGCATAGATACCGTTTATAGACGTTTTTATGTTTGGCCACCTTGGGTAGGACCAGATCCAACAGGACGGTTCATTATGATTCAAAACCCATATCCTATTCACGGGAGTTACTATGGAGGTTTGAAATCGAATCCTAGTAATAAGTTTGAAGTAACGGTCAAAGATAGTAATGAAATTACACGGGGCGCGAGCTATAGAGTTGATATTGTTGGCGTTATGGCAGGTATCCCTTCTCCAGATTACGATTCGAGAAAAATAGGTCATTTTTTTAGTTCTGGTGCATTTGCTGATGACGATACACCAACCGCTATGAGTATTCGTTGCGACGGTTATGGGGGTGGGTCTTCGGGTTTTACAGAAACGCCCAAAATGGAAGGGTTAGCGTGGCTAAACGATAAAGACAGTCGTTTTATCACCATTGCCTATCGAAGTCGCTATGCAAATAGTACAACTTGGTCGCCTATGGACACTTTTGTTGGTCAAAAAATTAGATAATTTTAAAAAAAGAAAAAATCATGAAGAAATATATTGCACTAATCGTGCTTTTCACAACATTTCGTTCATTGTTGGCGCAAGACCCCAATTGTACGAAGGAAAACGTACCCATTTCAACAGATTGGCGACGTTATATTCCTAACAATCCGGATTTTCCCAACAACTGGGACTGGACAACTCAACCCAATACGGGTTATCCTGTTTATCTGACCAATAATCAGATTAATCCAAGTTTTTATATTGATCTACCTTACAGGTGCCGTAATGTGCAAGGGCAAGGTTCTTGTGGTCAAATCAATGCTTTGCATTATGAGATATTAGAAACGGAAGGCAAAAAACAAGACATTTATCCTGAGGATGGTTGGGAGTTATTACTGAAAAATTTTGGCACTCCTACGATTGGCACACAGATTGGCGTTAGCGTAGATAACCCTTTTTTCGTTTTATATAATAAAATCAATGGTAAGATGCGTGTTTTTTATGCCATCGTAGGTAAAAAAACGGGTAGTTCTATGGTACTACGAATCGCTTTTGATGATGAAAGTAGGACACGTCGCGCAGTCTTTGCACACGTACAACCTATAGCTCAAACATTGCAAGAATTTGGCAGATCTAATCAATATCAAATTTTAAATCAATATGCGCAGGGTTCAACAGAAACTTCTTACTATTGGTTAGTAGGTGATATCATTACGTCTTATGACCCCTGTACTTGCAATTTTTCAGATGGAGGTTCTGCACAAGTAACGGTTACACCCGTTTTGGTTAAGGTGAGTAGTATTATCGCTGAAATAGAAGGAACGTTGACGCAACGAGTAGCCTCTAATGGGCAGGTGCAAGGTTCTACGGACGGACAGTTATCCTTCAAAGAAATTGGAGACATTGGAGAGAAAGCCGTAGCAAAAGGTCAAAAATCTTATAATGAATTTGAGAAACATAGAAAATCCCTCGTTGACTTTATTTCAAAACGGGATACAGAGTTCGTAAAAAGATTAACAGAGTGGACTGCACGCGAGAAAGAGGCTTTATTTACCAAAGATGCTGTTGCTGACCAATTGGGTTTAAAACCTGTGAATGAGTATGGTCGTTTATTCAATGGGCTTAAAACGATAGCACCAGCAATACCATATGTAGGGGCTGCATGGGGTTTAATTGAATTTTGGATGAGTGGTGGCGCAAATAAACCGAGTCCCGCCCCTCCAACGCCTCCTGTTGTGACCGATGTGGGGTTAAAATTAGTAGGACAAATTTCAGAACGTATTGATCAGACTCCTTTTTCGTTTAATTTGCCAGGTTCTACGCCCACGTCCAATACTGGTTTATCTCCACTTTACAATCGGACACTTGGTGTTTTCAATATTTTGAAACCACCAGCAATGGAGTATTTTGAGTTGAAGGTGAATGATGTGTCTGTCACTAATCGTTCCTCATCATCTCCAACGAATGCCTGTATAGATAATTTAGATGAGTTTGGAGAAGGCTATTTTATGGCATCGAATCAAGCTCCCCGACAATTTAGATTAAAAGAAGATGTCAAGTATTTGGTCAACCCAATGGCAAACTTGGAAGTTGACATGATTGATGCTTGTTTTGTAGTAGAATATGCTAATACGGAAAAATTGTTTATGGAATCTCCTACAAAATTCCCTCAAACACCCGCATTGCCACTTTACAATTTAGTGTCAAAGCAAGATAATGTAATCAGTCCAACTGAAACTTCATGGGAAAAACGAGCAAGATGGATTGAAGAATCTGGTTGGGACTTGGAGTATGTATCAGAGGGTTACCCCAAAAAAGAAGGCTCTTTTATTCGATTTAGAACAAAATATATGCCTTTGCAATGCTTAAAAAACTTGAATTTTATTCTTTGGGGAGGGGAAACGCCAAAAATCTATCTAAAAATGGCGATAAAAGCAAAGCGTACCGATGTTCAAAATGCAGAAGATGTCATGCAAATTGTTATGTATAATGTAGCTAAATCCTATAAAGAAGCCACCTTGAATAGTACTTTGAGGGGAAATGTTAGTTTAGCTTTAGCAGCTAATCAAATAACCAATCATACTACCATTTTTCGCTGTGGCATGGGTTCAGCACCTTATCGTAAATTTGACAACTTTAATTATGACACACATCTTGGTGGTACTGATTTTATAATTGGAAATTTACCGATACCAAATCCATATTATAAATATCCGAATGTAGCTACAATTAGTAGTACAATAAGTGTATTTGGTGTGAATTTTCCTGCACCACCATTTACCTCCAATATCACAGTACAAAATGACATTATCATTGAAGATAATGTAACAATTGCAAATGGCGTTATTTTAAAATCGGGTCGGAAAATAGTAGTTGGTAAAAATGTAACGTTTGGAAAAGATGTTGAATTAGTAGCGGGATATTCGATTGATGTAGCGAAAGAGACTCAAATTGATATGAATAATGTTACGCTTAGAATAGATAGAGCATCATTCAATCCGCTCGCGCTGTTCAATTGTAGCGATAATAATATTAAAAAGCTAAAAGCTACCGCAGCAGAAATTTATGGTAAGACAGGCATCTGCACCAACAAAATCTATAAAGATAGCGTATTATTTAAGCCAATGGTCGCACCAAATATAGGAAAAAAGAAGGCGGAAGATGCGAAATTTATAGCAAATGTAACTACGTTTCCAAATCCGTTTAGTAGTTTTTTAAAAATCACATATAACTTGAATGACGAAGATAATATTAGTATTAGCTTGGTAAATGGGTTGGGACAAGTTGTCAAAGAGGTTCTCCTTGAACAAAATGTCAGAGAAGGAAATCATAGTATGAATATATCAACAGAAGATTTGCTGCCTGGCGTATATTTCATAGTCATGCGCTCCACCAAAGGCGGCGTTCAGACGCAGAAAGTGGTCAAGACAAATTAATTTTATAAAAAACGAGCCCCCCCAGTATTTAAGCCGTTTTTGGGCATTTTATACTGGGGGGGGGCTTGTTTTTTGCTGAAAATCAAAATTTTATTCGCTTAATTCTAGCCAAGCAATTTCTTTCTCTTCAATTTGCTGATTAATGCCCGCCAATTCCGTAGAAAATTTGGTAATCTCTGACACAGAAATATTTGTCAAAAATTTTGCTTCAATTTCCGTTTTTCTTTTCGTCAACGTCGCAATTTCTTTTTCAATTTTTTGAAGCTGTTTTACATTGTTTTGATTCACTTTTGGCGCAACGACTTCGGGCGTGACGGGGCGTTTTTGTTGTTGCCCGCCCTTGCCCAATTGTTTTCGCTCGGCGCGAAAATCGGAATAATTGCCGTTGTAATCCGTAATTTTTCCATCTTCGAGAATGAATAAATGTTCAACGAGTTTATCCATAAAATAGCGGTCGTGCGTCACGATAACCAAGCAACCTGGATAATCATCTAAAAAATCTTCTAATACGTTGAGCGTCAAAATATCAAGGTCATTGGTCGGTTCATCGAGAATCAAAAAGTTTGGATTGCTCATCAAAACGGTCAACAAATAGAGCCTTCTTCGTTCGCCGCCGCTCAATTGCGACACATAGACTTGTTGTTGGTCGCGTGAGAAAAGAAAGCGTTCTAACAAGCCCGCCGCCGTCAATTTCATTCCTTTTTCAAGCGGAATGTATTCGGCGATGTCGGTAATGACCTCAATCACGCGCTTATCGTCTTTCAACTGAATGCCTTCTTGTTCGTAATGTCCAAATTTGAGCGTGTCGCCGACCACTACTTTTCCCGTATCGGGGGCGAGTTGTTGGGTCAACATTTTCAAGAACGTGGATTTTCCTGCCCCGTTCGGACCCACCAATCCAACGCGCTCTTTTCGACGAAATTTGTAGGAAAAGTTTTCAAGAATGACGGTATCGCCATAACTTTTTCCGACGTTATAAAACTCAACAATTTTGGAACCGAGCCAATTCGAGCGCACGTCCATTTGCAAAGAATCGCCATCTTTTTTTCCTGAAATGGATTCTTTCACGTCATAAAAATGGTCTTCTCGTGCTTTCGATTTCGAGGTTCGGGCGGCGGGCGTTCGGCGCATCCATTCGAGTTCGCGTAGGAAAAGTTTTTTATTTTTTGCATAAGTTGCGCTTTCAATCTCTTGTCGCAACGATTTTTGTTCTAGGAAATAGGCATAATTCCCTCGAAAACGATACATATTTCCGCCGTCGAGTTCGATAATGGTGTTGCAAGTGGCATCTAAAAAATAGCGGTCGTGCGTGACCATGAACAACGTGATGTTAGACGAAGCCGTCAAATAGTCTTGCAACCACTCAATCATGTCGAGGTCGAGGTGGTTGGTCGGTTCGTCAAGAATCAAAAAATCGGGTTCATCTATCAACATTTTTGCCAATGCGACGCGCTTGCGTTGCCCGCCCGAAAGCGTCGTGATGTGGCGCGAAATCATGGAATCTAATTTGAGTTTACTCACAATTTCAAGCATTTTTGCTTCAAAATCCCATGCTTTCAGCTCTTCCATCATGGCAAGTGCGTTGTTGTATTCGTCGGCATCAATTTCGGGTCTGGAACTGGCGCGACGATAAGCAACTACCGCCTGAACGTACCGATTTTCGGTTTCAAAAATGGCTTCTTCTACCGTTTGGTCGGCGGCAAAACGGGGGTCTTGCACCAAAAAATTGGTGCGAATTTCTTTTGAAATCAATATTTTTCCGACTTCGCCGTCGGTTCCTTCCGTTCCCGCCAACACGCGCAAGAGGCTGGTTTTGCCCGTCCCATTTTTGGCAACCAAAGCAATGCGGTCGCCTTTATTGACGTATAACGAAATATTGTTAAACAATACTTTTGCGCCGTATCTTTTGGTCACATTTTCGAGTGTGAGGTAATTCATTAGCTATATTTTCTTAATTTATTTTTCTTTTTTATCAAAATTTTCGCAAAAGTACGATTTTTTCTCCGCAAAAATGCCCCCCCCAGTATAATTGCCTTTTGAAAACGCATTTCATCTCGTTTTAATGTCTATACGGATTTCAGCAGCCATTCTTTCAAAAAAAAATAGTCGTAGAGTTGAATTTCAACTTTACGACTATTTTTTTTATCGAAAATTTAGATTTTCTTTATTCCTTAACCCCTTGTACCAACAAAGACACTTCGTTGTTCAAAACTTCAATAAAGCCTTTTTGAATCGAAAAGGTCATTTTGCCGCCTTCGGTTCGGTCAATCGTGACATTTCCTTTTTTCAAACCCGACACCACAGGCGCGTGATTTGACAACACTTGAAATTCGCCACCAATGCCCGGAACTTTGACAGATTTTATCGCGCCTTTGAAAACCTCGCGGTCGGGCGTAAGCACAGTTATATTCATTTTTTTATAAATTTTTATTTCTCAAAAAATAAAATTGAATTATTTTGATGCGGTATAAAAACGAGGTCAAAAAACCATTTTATACTGGGGGGTGGCTTTTTTGAACGTTTTTATACCACATCAAAACAATATTTATGCTGTTGCTTCTGCCAACAATTTTTTACCTTTTGCGATAGCATCATCAATGCCACCTACGAGGTTGAATGCCGCTTCTGGATATTCATCAACTTCACCGTCCATAATCATATTGAAACCACGAATGGTTTCTTCGATTGGCACGAGAACGCCTTGCAAACCTGTAAATTGTTCGGCTACGTGGAACGGTTGCGACAAGAAACGTTGTACGCGACGTGCGCGAGAAACCGTCATTCTGTCTTCTTCCGACAATTCTTCGAGACCCAAAATGGCGATAATGTCTTGCAATTCGTTGTAGCGTTGCAAAATATTTTTCACGCGCTGCGCACAATTGTAGTGTGCGTCGCCGATAATTTTAGGGTCGAGGATACGCGAAGTCGAGTCCAAAGGATCCACCGCAGGATAGATACCGAGCGATGCAATTTTACGGTTCAATACCGTTGTTGCGTCCAAGTGGGCAAATGTGGTGGCTGGCGCGGGGTCAGTCAAGTCATCGGCAGGTACGTAAACCGCTTGTACCGACGTGATAGAACCGCGTTTTGTAGAAGTGATGCGTTCTTGCATGAGACCCATTTCCGTTGCCAACGTTGGTTGATAACCTACCGCCGACGGCATACGACCCAACAACGCCGACACTTCCGAACCCGCTTGGGTAAAGCGGAAGATATTGTCAACGAAGAACAAGATGTCACGACCGCCTTGTGGGTCGCTCATGTCGCCATCACGGAAATATTCTGCCATCGTAAGACCCGACAACGCTACCCGTGCGCGTGCGCCCGGTGGTTCGTTCATCTGACCAAATACGAGGGTCGCTTGTGAATTTTGAAGTTCTTTTTTGTCAACTTTGCTCAAATCCCAGCCGCCTTCTTCCATCGAGTGTTTGAAAGCCTCGCCATATCTAATTACGTTCGATTCAATCATCTCGCGCAACAAGTCATTTCCTTCGCGTGTACGCTCACCCACACCCGCAAAGATAGACATACCGTCATAACCTTTTGCAATGTTGTTGATGAGTTCCATAATCAAAACCGTTTTGCCTACACCAGCACCGCCAAACAAACCAATTTTGCCCCCTTTGAGGTAAGGCTCGATAAGGTCAATTACTTTGATACCCGTGAAAAGTACTTCCGCACTTGTCGAAAGTTGCTCATAAGTTGGCGGTTTGCGGTGGATTGATGCACCGTTTTCTTTGCTCACCGCGCCGATGCCGTCAATTGCTTGACCGATAACGTTGAACAAACGACCACGCACTTGTTCGCCCGTAGGCATTTTGATAGGCGTGCCAAGGTCTCTTACCTCCATGCCGCGTGTCAAGCCATCGGTAGCTTCCATCGAAATGGCGCGAACCGTGTCTTGCCCCATGTGGCGTTGACATTCCAAAATCAATTCCTCGCCGTTTGCGCGAGTGATTACCAATGCGTTTAAGATTTCGGGCAATTGCGCCTCGCCACCTTCAAAACTTACGTCAACAACCGGTCCGATAACCTGTTTGACTCGACCAATATTTGCCATTTTAAAATTTTTTATTTTAAAATTTAACGATTAAAATCTTTAAAAAAATATTTTTGAAAATGGAAACCCATCTTTCTCAAAATCGGTTCGTTCCCAAAAACGGCGCAAAATTAACATCTTTTCAAGAAAAAAAAACCATTTTTCCAAATAATATTTTTCATTTTTTTTTATTTTTAAATGCTCATCTTTTTTTGTTTCGTTTTTCATGGATTCTCAAAATTTTTACAAGAAAAATATTCTAATTTCATTTTTTTATTTTGAATTTAGAAAAATTAAATTCTTCAAAAAAAATAAAAATTTGTTCATCAAAAACGCCCCCCCCCAGTATCCAAACTCTTTTTATGCCTTTTTGAGCATCAAAAATCATTTTTGATGTCCATTTTTCATAAAAAATCAATCTCCGACAAAAGCCGTTCGCAGATGCGCTACGCAAAGTTTTTGCCAATGAAAAGACGTTTTGTACTGGGGGGGGCATATTTTAAATGATTTTTACTTCACAAAAGGCTTTGACAAAATATAAATTGGATAGAATTTGAAAAAATAGGGGTTTCAAAATTTTATTTTGTGCTGTTCCAGATGCGCATCAAAACTATGTCTATTTTTTTTTGTTTTACTTTTTTGAAAAAATAAATCAAAAGAATGGAACAAAAGCGTAATTTTGCGCCGCTTTTCAGACTTCATTTCTGTTTGAAAAGGAATTTTTTTTTTCAAAAAATGTATTCGATACTGGGGGGTAGCCCTTTTCGAGCAAATCATATTTTTTTTTATGGCAATTATTAAATTTACATTTGAAGATAAAAGTATCGCACCAAAAACCGTGACGGCTGAAAGCGATATTTCAATTTTGGAAGTGACCGAGCTTCACGACATCCACCTCAACCACAATTGCGGCGGGGTTTGCGCGTGCAGCACGTGCCACATTTTTGTGTTGAAAGGCGAAAACGACTTGGAAGAAATTTCGGACAAAGAAGAAGATTTTATTGACCGCGCCATCAATCCGCGCATCGAATCGCGGTTGGCGTGTCAGTGTATCATTTTGTCGGACGACGCGGAAATCGAAATCGAAATCCCCGACCAACGCCGCATTATCGGTCACGAACACTAAAAAAAGATTTAAGAAAAAATCATATTTTCTCAATTTTTCTTAGAATTTTCTTTAAAAATTCATAAAAAAATGGAAGTAAAACCCTATTCCGAAGCGGGCAGCAAAAAAGAACAAGTCGCCAAAATGTTTGACAACATTGCTGGACATTACGACTTTTTGAATCATTTTTTGTCGCTCGGCGTTGACCGTTGGTGGCGCAAAAAAGCCATCGAACACTTGGTTGCCAGCCAACCAAAAATGGTGTTGGACGTAGCCACAGGCACCGCCGACCTCGCTTTGGCAATCGCCAAAACCATCGGCGCAAGCGAAGTCGAAGGCATTGACATTTCCAACGAAATGCTGAATGTAGGGCGAGAAAAAGTAAAAAAAGCAGGTTTGGAGCGCGTGATTCGGCTGAATGAAGGCGACAGCGAAAAAATTCCGTTTGCAGACAATAATTTTGATGCCGTCAGCGTTGCTTATGGTGTTCGCAATTTTGAACATTTGGAACAGGGTTTGTCAGAGATGTATCGGGTCTTGAAGCCCAACGGTCGCGTGGTGGTGTTGGAATTTTCCCGCCCAACTGCGTTTCCGCTCAAACAATTGTTCAATTTTTATTTCAAAAACATTTTGCCGTTGATAGGTCGGCTCACGTCGCGAGATTCGCGGGCGTATAGCTACCTCTACGAGTCGGTTCAGACCTTTCCCGACGGCGAAAATTTTGTGAAACTCTTAGAAAAAGTCGGATTCCGTAACGCCCAATGCAAACCCTTAACCTTTGGAATAACCTCCATCTACGTCGCCGAAAAGGTTTGACAATCGCCCATTTCCGCCGTTCCATTGCTTGGATACTGGGGGGTATCGTTTTTTTGACCGCCACACACGCCCGTGCGCAAACCCGCGACGGCAACTATAATTTTGCGGAACATCAACGAAAAAATTATTATTTTGGCATCACGCTGGGCTACAACAAAGGCAATTACAATGTCTATCGGGGCAAAAATTTTATCCTCAATGACAGCGTTGCAGGCGTAGAATCGGCGGGTGGACAAGGTTTTAACCTCAACATCATCAGCAATTTGCGATTGGGCGACCATTTCGATGTCCGTTTTATGCCCGGTTTTTCGTTCACTTCGCGCAGCTTGACCTACGACGCAACGCGCAAAGGCAGACCCGATTATCCGAATAAGATAGAATCCGTTTTCGTAGAATTGCCGTTTCATGTGCGTTATACGTCAAATCCATATTACGACAAACGATTATTTATCGTAGGCGGATTGAAATATACTTACGACATTCAGTCGCGCTCGCGGATTCGGACGTTGGGCGGTTTGGTGAAAATTTCGCCGACCGATTTTCAGTTTGAATATGGTTTTGGTATGCAAATGTATTTTCCGTATTTCATTTTTTCACCTGAATTGAAGGTGTCGCAAGGATTGGGAAATATTTTAATTTATAATCCAAATTTGAGAGAAAGTACCGTTTTAGAACGTTTGTTGTCGCGCACTTTCTGCATTTCTTTCCACTTTGAAGGTTGATTTTTAAATTATATTTTTATTTAATTATTTTTAAAAAATTAAATAAAAAAACAAAACGCCATTTTTGAGATGTTGGTCTCAAAAATGGCGTTTTATACTGGGGGGGGCATAAAAATGGATTTTTTTTAGCGCAAACGGTCGGCACTTTTGACCAAATTTTCGTCTGCACGTATGGCTCGAATGGCTAATGCAATGAGCAAAACCGCCACTGCGCCTGCCACCAATCCGCCATAGAACGAAATGGTGTGGTCTGGTTGTTCGGTCGCCAAAACGCGGGTGCGCCAAATGGCAACGACTTCCCAAGCCGTTGCGCACAACAGCGAAATGCCCGCAACGGTGCTTTGCATTTTTCGATTTTTAAACAAAAAAATGGCAATCGCGGCGAAAAGCATCGCAATAATGGCAATTAGCATCAAAGTTGGTTCAGAATTTCCCGTTTGATGAAAAATAATTTGATTGGCATCATCATTTGACACGTTTTTTGCATAACTAAAAAAGCCACCCAAAAAAGTAGCCGCAAGAATTAAGGTCGCCAGTCCGAGAAAAACGGTTTGAATCCGTTGAATCATTTTTTTTTGAAATTTTAAACCGCCATTTTCATGCTTTTTGAGGAAGCATAAACATTGTTTTTATTGTTTACGCTGTTCGCATGTTTCAGGCAACTGTAAATAAAATAGTTTTTTTTACTCGAAATGCCGTTTTGTACTGGGGGGGGCATTTTTCGGGTCAAAAATCGTATTTTTTTCAAAATATTCAATCGGTTTCGTCAAATTTTATTTAAAAAATCGAAAAAGAAAGCCAAAATTATTTTCGATGTTTGAAATTATGCTTACTTTTGAATGTTTTTTGAGAAATTTATTTCTTACCGCTAATGAGATTACTCCAATACGCCGCCCAAAAGCGGTTATACCCATGCGTAATTTTTGCTATGTACGCTTTACCTAAAAAAATAAAACGATATGGTCACCATTGACGCACCGCCCAATCATTTGTTGGCAGAAGTTCGGCAACTTTTGCTGCGGCGCGAACTTCGTTCGGCGGCTGATTTGTTGAACAAAATTTCTACTTTGTCGCGTTGTTCAGACAACGACCGAGCAGACATCGCGATGTTGAAAGCGACCCGCGACATCATTCATGGGCGTTATGTGGGTGACAAAAGTTTTTTTGAAAGTGCAGGCAAATCGCTCGAAGAAGCCGACCACATTTTAGGCAACATCGCTCGACCCAATTTGCGCACACAAACCATTCGTCAATGCGTTTTGATGAGTCGCGCCCTGTTGCAACTCAACCTCCGCGATGCAAAAGGCGCGTGGGATTTGTTTGAAAGCGTAATAGAAATGAATTATACGTGGTCGCGTGAACGCTTGATTTCGACTTTCGGTTTGGCGCGAATTGCAGAAGCAAAAAACGACCTTCAAAATGCGCTTTCCCTCGTTTTAGAAGGAAAAGAAATGATGGAACGCTATCCCGTACTTTGCACGCCCGAATCTTCGGTGGATTTGCTGACGCGACTTTCTCAAATATATTTTAAAAAACAAGATTATAATCAAAGCCTTCGCTACGCGCAAGAGTTGTTGGAAGTGAGTCGGCAACATCAGGCAATAGAAAACGAAATTATTGCGCTCTGCGACATCGCCGCCATTCGCGGCATTTTGGGCGACTACAAAACCGCCGTCCCGATGCTGATTGATGCCTATGAAAAAAGCGAAAGTATCGAATTTCGGTCGCAAACGGCAAAATGTTTAATCAATATTGGCACCATTCACGCCCAATTGTTTAGCCACGAATTGGCAATCGAACGCTATCAAAGTGCGCTCAACGAGTTTTCTGACGTGTTGAGCAACGACTCGCGTAGCGCATTGCACAACAATCTGGCTTCTATTTATTACACGCTCGAAAAAGTGCCGCAATCGCTCGAACACTTGGAAAAAGCGTTGGAAATTACCCAAAAAACCAATCATCACAGCCAAACTGCATATATTTTGTCGCAAATGGGACGCAATTATTTGTTCAACGAAAATTTTGATGCCGCCGAAAAAGTAATTGAAAACGCCAAACGTTATTACGAAAACGAGAACGGATACATCAATCAAGGACGACAAATACATCTGCTGAACATGGCAGCGTTGGCGTTTCGGAAAGATGACAGCGCGGCAGGCTACGAATTTGCCAAACGCGGTTGCGCCGTTGCGCGAAGAAATATTGACGTAACCTCCGAGTTGCGCGCTTTTGAAATGCTCACCGAACATTTTAAACAAAAAGAAAATTATCGCCGCGCCCTGCATTGCCAAACAATTTTGGCACAAGTGAACCAAAATTCGCTCCGAACAAGGCGAGAAATGCAGTTGTTGAGCCTTGAAATCACGTTTTCGTTGAAAGAAAAACAACAACAAATCGAACGGTTGACCAAAGAAAATGCTCTTCAATCCGAACTTTTGCTACAAAAAAGTCAGATTGAACAACAAAATGAACATCTCCAAAAAGTGAACGACGAATTGCAACAATTCGCTTTCATCACGTCGCACGATTTGAAAGAACCGTTGCGCATGATTAAAAGTTTTACGCAAATCGTAGAAAAAAAGACCGCCCCGATGTTGGGTGACGAAAATAAAAGCCATTTTCAGTTTATCAATGAAGGCGTTACGCGCATGGGCGACCTTCTCGACGCGCTTTTGCAATACGCCACCATCGGACGCGCAGGCGAAATTGAAGACGAACCGCTCAGCCTGAACGTTGCCGTGCGCGCAGCGCGTACCAATTTGAGACTCAAAATCGAGGAAAGCAACGCCAATGTGTTGTGCGGAGAAATGCCCGTTTTGCGCTCCAAAAAATCGTTATTGGTTCAATTATTTCAAAATTTGATTAGCAATGCCATCAAATTTAGACGACCCGACGAGCGACCCATCATTCTCATCAGCGCGGAAGAAATGCAAAGTGAATGGATTATTCGCGTCGAAGACAATGGAATTGGGATTGCGGCGGCGCACTTAGACCGTATTTTTGTCATTTTTCAACGATTGCACACCCGCGAACAATACGAGGGAACGGGGATTGGGCTTGCCATTTGTCAAAAAATTGTGATGCAATTGGGCGGGCGAATTTGGGTAGAATCCGAAGTCCAAAAAGGTTCGACCTTCTGTTTTTCGCTTCCGAAACATGCAGACGAAATGTAATGAAAAAAATACGTTCTTCCTCCCTTCGGGGGGATTGAGGGGGGATTATACTGGGGGGGGGCATTTTTTCAAGAAATTTGTAACCTTTTTTCAAATTTTGACTCTTATTTTTAATAAAAAATTTTTAATTAAAAAAAAAAGAGAATAAAATGAAAAAATGGACGACCTTTTTGATGCTTTGGGCATTTTTAGCGATACAACAAACCGCATTGCACGCGCAAGTGAGCGACACTTCCAAATTGTTTATCGCCTTGAAAAACTGCGATAGTTTGTTATTTTCAGTTGGTTTTAATCAATGTGACATGCGTCAATTTGATAAATTGATGACCAAAAATTTAGAATTTTATCACGATAAAGGCGGCATCACCAACGGAAAAAAAGCTTTTATCAAGACTTTTGAAAAAAATATTTGCGGTGCGCGACCCAATTACATCGCTCGAAGAGAACTCGTGCGCGGCAGTTTGCAAGTGTTTCCTCTCTTCAAAAATGGCGTTTTGTATGGTGCCATTCAAATGGGACAACATCGTTTCTATGAAAAAAATCCAACAAATGTAGAGCGTTTTACCAGCATCGCTCGTTTTACGCATCTTTGGTTGCTCGAAAATGGCGAATGGCGCGTGGCGAGGCTGTTGAGTTACGACCATCAAACCGAAAATATTTTTGACCGATAGAAAACGAATAACGGGTTCAAATTTTTATAATTTATAAAAATTTGAACCCGTTATTTATTCGTTTTTAAGGAGAAAAAAAGTTACGTAGTGGCGCGAAAAGAAGTCAACGTTAAATATCCTAACAACATAAAAATTGATAATACGAATACCAAGCCCAACGTTTGGAGATGCGCCATCGGATTCATCAAAATATCGAGTTGTTGGAAAATAATTTTAAACGGATTGTGAAAAATATCCCAACTGTTCAACCGTTGAAAACGACCCATAAAAACGCCAAATCCTCCCAAAAAGATAGCAGAAATGCTACAAACCCAAGCAGAAAGCGACGAAAAACGACGTTCCATGTAATGTTGAACTTCAAAAAGTGAGGCAAAACCCAACATCAAACCCGCCCACGCAAAGGTGACGAAAATCATGACATCGAACCAATGCGGAACCGCCGAACGCTCGTGCAAATGCAACAAATCGGTGACAATGTAAGGCGCATTTGGAAAAAACAACAACCAAAAAAACAACAGAAAAAACACGCCCGCTTTTGAAATTTGAGCAATACCCAGTTTTTTGAGGCGGCGGTCGAGGTGGTCAAAAGTGAGCGCAACCCAATACGGAATCCAAGCCAAAAACAGGTTCCAAATCAAAAATAAAAACGAAGTTTCCGCCGTTCGGTTGGCGCGCATGCGTTTGAGGGAACTCAAATTGTCAAAATCGTAACCCACGATATACAAACGCCCTAACAACAGCGAAACGCCAAAAATAGTCGTCAACGCCAACAACCAAAACAAGCGTTTTTGTTGCGCATCTCGAAAAAAAGATTGTGACAACGAAATGGTTTTTGAAAAAATGTCAAATTTCATTTATATTTTATGTTTTAATAACGAATAGGTTAAATAAGGATTTTTCAAATAATTTACTTTTTTCGATGTGTAAATTTTTCAGCATGAAACAACAAACCCACTACGTGTTGGAAAAACCATGTCTTCAAATGCCAACTTTCAGGAAGCAAAAAATAAGCCACCTTCGCCAAACGAATTACAAATAATTTCATTTATTCTATAATTTATTTTTGTTAAAAATATTTTTCACAAATAACTTTGAAAAACAAAGTTAAAAAGCAAATAAAAAAAGCCGTTTGAAAATGGCTCTTTATTTTTTATGGATTTTAAAACGTCATATGAAAAAAAATGTTGCGCAAAAAAGGATTTTTTATTCAAAAAAAATTAGGGAAAGATGCTGGCGGCATACCCCCCAGTATCTTTCCCTATTTTTTGCGTCAAAACGAATGCTACATTAGTTTTTTGCAGGTTTTCTTTTAGGGCGTTTTTTTCCTGATTCAGGTGCGGCAGCAGGTGCTGCTCCGTTTGCCACCAAATTGATGCTCACGTTGAAGTCATCATTGATGGTTTTGTCGCCCAAATTAGAGAAAAAACTGCCCGAACCGTAGCGAATGCCGTAGTCGGTGCGGTTGACATTGAAGTCCGCCGTTGCCGTCAATTGACCGTTTGAAACGCTCACGGTTGCAGGAAATTTGACCTCTTTGGTGATGCCTTTGATGGTCAAATCCGCCACTACGTCGTACATATTATTGCCTTTTGCAGTCGAACTTTTGATGACCAATGCCGAAGTTGGGAATTTTTCTGTTCCAAAAAAGTCGTCTGCTTTCAAGTGACCGACGAGTTTTGCACCCCACTCGCCTTGCGTGTCTTGGCAGTCAATCGAGTTCATGTCCACCGTAAACGAACCGCCTTTGAGCGTGCCATTTTCCGCCGTCACAACGCCATTCGAGAACTTGATGTAGCCCCAATGCGAACCCGAAACTTTTTTGCCCGTCCATTTAAACGTGCTTTTTGCTACGTCAACGGCAAAAGAAGTTGCGCCTTTGGCAACTGTTTTTGGAGCTTTGTCGCCGCCGCCGTTTCCGATGGTTGGCATGGTTGCTGAACTCAAACCCACCAAAACGAGGGCTGACAATACTAAATTTTTCATTTCTTTTTGCTACTTTTTAATGTTAGTAAAATTAAGAATTTAATAAAATAATGATGTTGAATTACAAATGCCTTGAAGGTTTTTTCATAATTCTGACGCAAAGTTAGGCGCAAGTATCGAAACTAAAACGTTTAATTTTCAGTTTTCGTGCATTTCCTTTTTTTTCATAACATAGGTTAAATATCATTATTTCACATATTTTTATTTGCTATTTTTAAAATACACTTTTTAAAATGGATATTTTACAAAAAAAGCCTCATTTTTGCGCGGTTTTTGTATGTTTAATGTTGGATATACTGGGGGGGGGCGTTTTTTTAATAAAAATTGACGCTTTTCAGAATTTCTAAAAAAAAATTACTGTTTACAAAACTCGACGAAAAAAATTTAAAAAAGAATTTATGAAAATAATTGTTCCGATGGCGGGCAAAGGTTCGCGCTTGCGACCACATACTTTGACGGTTCCAAAACCACTCATTTCAGTAGCAGGAAAACCGATTGTACAACGATTGGTAGAAGATTTGGCGGCAGGTTTTGACGGAAAAATTGAGGAAGTTGCCTTCATCACAGGCGAATTTGGGGAAGATGTAGAACGCGATTTGCTCAAAATTGCAGAATCGGTGGGCGCAAAAGGCTCCATTTACAAGCAAGACCAGCCACTCGGCATCGCCCACGCGATTGGCTGCGCGGGCGCGTCGCTGTCAGGAAATTGCATTGTTGCCTTTGCAGATACGCTTTTTCGTGCCAATTTTCGGTTCAATCCGCAAGCAGATGGCATCATTTGGACGCAACGGGTCGAAAATCCGCAGGCGTTTGGAGTCGTGAAAATTGATGCCGAAAATGTAGTCACCGATTTTATCGAAAAACCACAAACTTTTGTCTCGAATTTGGCAATTGTGGGGATTTATTATTTCCGAGACGGGGCATATTTGCGTTCAAAAATTGAACATTTGATTGAAAATGACATCAAATATCGAGGTGAATATCAACTCACGAGTGTTTTAGAGTTGATGAAAAATGACAATACGCGCTTCCGAACCGCCATCATTGACGAATGGATTGATTGCGGCAACAAAGAAGCCGTCGTACACGCCAATCAACGCATGTTGGACATCAAGCGCGCCGAAAATATGATTTCTGAAACGGCAAAAGTCCACAATTCGGTCATCATCAAACCATGTTTTGTCGGCGAAGGCGCGGTCATCAAAGATTCGGTGATTGGACCTTACGTTTCGATTGGCAAAAATACGACCGTCGAATCTTCGATTGTTGCCAATTCGGTGATTGGACAAGACACCTTGCTGAAAGATTCTAATTTAAATGACTCCATGATTGGCAATTTTGTTGAATATATTGGCAGAAAATCGGAGTTGAGCATCAGCGATTATTCCAAATTTTCTTCTTGATATTTTCATTTTGGAAAAAATATAAAAAAATGTAGCGAAAAAGTGAATTGCCTTTTTCGCTACATTTTTTTTCAATTTTTATTTATCTTTACCCCCGAAAATACTGGGGGGGGCATATTTTGCTGTTAAAAAATAAGAAAAATTCATCATTATTCATTGTAAAATTTACAAAACCAACTATTTCATGGAAAATTTAGAAAAATCATTTGAATTGGACAATCCGCGCACCATCAATGCTTGGGCGATGTTCGATTGCGCCAATTCCGCCTACGCATTGGTGATTTCGGTGGCGGTGTTCCCGATTTATTTTGCAGGCGTTTGCCCCAAGTTGGTCACTTGGTTGGGCATGGATTTCACGAGCAGTTCGTTGCTCGCCTATGCCGTTTGTATTGCTTATTTATTTGTTGCGTTGGTGTCGCCTGTGTTGTCGGGCATCGCCGATTTTGGCGGCAAACGCAAGACTTTTATGCAATTATTTACGTATATCGGCAGCGCGGCGTGCTTGGTGATGTTCTTTTTTAGAGGCGCAACGGATTGGCATATCGGATTTTGGTCATATGTTGTCGCCACCATCGGTTTTGCGGGTGGTTTGGTGTTCAACAATTCATTTTTGCCGCTCATCGCCTCGCCCGCACGCTACGACGCGGTGAGTGCGAAAGGATTTTCATTTGGTTATTTGGGTAGCACATTATTATTAATTCTCATTTTAGTGATGACGCTACAACCAGGCTGGTTTGGCTTTCCAGATGCCGCTACCGCTACGCGCTATTCGTTTTTGATTGTCGGATTGTGGTGGGCATTGTTGTCGCTCATTCCGTTTTGGCGGTTGCCCAAAGACAGCACCACGCCGTTGGAAAACACCGCCATCGCAAAAGGTTGGTCAGAATTTCAACGTGTTTTCGAGAGCGTGAAAAAAACAAATGCCTTGAAAAAATATTTGACGGCTTATTTTTTCTACAATGCGGGCGTTCAAACGGTCATTTTTTTGGCATCAGTTTTTGCAAAAAATGAATTGGGTTTTGAAACGCCACAACTCATTCAAATCATTTTATTGCTTCAACTCGTGGGTGCATTGGGCGCGTGGGCATTTTCAAAAATTTCGGAAACACATGGAAATAAAAAAACATTAATTGCCATGTTGCTTGTTTGGATTGTTATTTGTTTCGGCGCATTTGCTGTTACGAAAGAAAATAGTTCTTTGTTCTATGTCTTGGCGGCGTTTGTGGGCATCGTGATGGGCGGAATCCAGAGTTTGAGTCGTTCCACGTATTCAAAATTAATTCCAAACAATACGAAAGATGTCACTTCGTTTTTCAGTTTTTTTGACATTACCGACAAATTTTCGGTCGTTTTTGGAACGTTGGCTTTTGGTTCGATTGACCAAATGATTGGCATTCGTTTCAGCATGTTGGCAATGGCAATTTTGTTTTTAATTGGCTTGTTTTTCCTACAACGGGTCAAATTTGAAGAAGCATAAATTATTTTCAAAAAAAATGAGTTTGGAGGCTACCCCCCAGTATCCAAGCTCATTTTTTTCATTTTTTTGGAATTTTTGGAAGGCATAAAAATTTAAAAAACTAAAAATCAATTTAAAAAAAATTATGATTAAAACGGATATTTTAGTCATCGGCGGTGGCATTGCGGGTTTGAGTTTTGCCATCAAAACGGCTCAAAAACGCCCCGATTTGCAAATTACGGTGTTGACAAAAACCATCGAAAGCGAATCGAACACGCGCTACGCGCAAGGCGGCGTGGCAGCAGTTTGGAATTTTGAAAAAGACAATTATCAAAAACACATCGAAGACACACTTGATGCGGGCGACGGTTTGTGCGAACGCGACATCGTCGAAATTGTGGTGAAAGAAGGACCAAAGCGCGTCCGAGAAATCATTGATTGGGGAACCCGATTCGACAAACACGATGCCGCTTACGACTTGGGACGCGAAGGCGGGCATTCGGAAAATAGAATTTTGCATTACAAGGACTTGACAGGTTGGGAAATTCAACGCGCCTTGGTCGAGGAATTTAAAAATCATAAAAATATAATTTTACACGAACATTATTTTGCCATTGATATTATCACACAACATCATTTAGGTCGAAATGTGATGCGTGTTACGCCTGATATTTCCTGTTTTGGTTGCTATGTTCTCAACAAAAAAACCAACGAAATCGAAACCGTTTTGGCAAAAACGACGGTCATGGCAACGGGCGGCATCGGGCAAGTTTACAAAAGCACGACCAACCCCGTCATCGCATCGGGCGACGGCATTGCCATGTTTTACCGCGCCAAAGGTCGGGTCGAAAACATGGAATTTGTCCAATTTCACCCGACCGCTTTGTACAATCCCGCAGGCGACAACCCTGTTTTCTTGGTTTCTGAAGCGGTGCGCGGGTTCGGAGCCATCTTGAAAACGAAAAATGGCGAGGAATTTATGCAAAAATATGACGACCGAAAGTCACTTGCCCCACGCGACATTGTGGCACGTGCGATTGACAATGAAATGAAAATTCAAGGTACGGAATGTATGTATTTGGATTGCAGACACATAGAAAAATCGGCGTTTTATAACCATTTTCCAACCATTTACGACAAATGTATGAGTATTGGGATAGATCCGATGCGCGACCTGATTCCCGTTGTTCCTGCCTGTCATTATTTGTGCGGCGGCATTCAAACCGATGCTTTTGGGCGTACTTCGATTCAACATATTTACGCCTGTGGCGAATGCAGCGCGACGGGTTTGCACGGCGCAAATCGGTTGGCTTCCAATTCTTTGCTCGAAGCGTTGGTGTTTGCGCACCGCATTTCAAAAGATGTATTAAAAAAAATAGATACGCTTTCGTTTCAAGAAAATATTCCAAATTGGAACGCCGATGGCACGACCGACCCCAACGAAATGGTCTTAATTACCCAAAGTTTAAAGGAATTGAAGGAAATTATGAGCAGTTACGTGGGCATCGTGCGCTCGAATGTGCGCCTCAAACGTGCGCTCGACCGCTTGTTTTTGTTGTACGAAGAAACCGAAATTTTGTACAATTCCACCACCATTTCGCCGCAATTGTGTGAACTGCGCAACTTGATTACGATTGGTTATCTCATCACGCGGTCGGCTTCGCATCGGCACGAAAGTCGTGGATTGCATTTTACGACCGATTTTCCAAACGAATTGCCTTTTTTGGAAACGACTTTGTTATAAAAATTTGAAAAAAGGCTACCCCCCAGTAAAATCCCCCGAAAGGAGGAGGCAATCATTTTCTATGATAAAAAAACACGCTTTGCGGATTTGCGAAGCGTGTTTTTTTTTATTCCAAATTTTTGTCAAAATTTTACTTGACGAGCAATTTTTCTGCAACAGTTTTGAGTTCTAAACCATTAAAAGTTCCGCTTGTCATCAATAAAAGATTGCGTTGTTGAAATTTCTTTTCTTCCAAATACGCCAAAAATGCTTGATTGTCAGTAAAAACTTTCAAATTTGGGTGGTCAAATGCGGCTTTCACTTCGGCTTCGGAGAGGGGCGGCATTTTTTTCATGGTCAACGTATGTTCGTTGAAATAGACCGCCGCTTCGTCCGCCGCCGCCAAAGCGTGGCGATATTGCGGCAAAAATGCCTTGTTCAAGCTCGAAAAAGTATGCAATTCCAAACAAGCGACCAATTTTCGATGTTCGTATTGCTGTTTCATGGCTGCCACCGTTGCTTTCACCTTCGACGGCGCGTGCGCAAAGTCCAAAAATGCAATACTTTCCGACGTTTGACAAAGAATTTGCAAGCGTTTTGCTGCGCCGTTAAACGTTTTCACGGCTTCAAAAAATTCAGCATCAGAAACGCCCAATTCCTTGCAAACCAAATACGCCGCCTTCAAATTTGCCAAATTATGGTCGCCAAAAATGCGCAACGGCACGCGCCGACCCTTGTACTTCAACATCGTTGCGCCATCTTTAATGTCTGCCGAAAATGCCGCATAACTTCGACGCGGCGCACGCGATTTTTGAGCAATTTTGACCAAATCGGCATCGTGTTTATAGTAAAAAAACTTACCCCCCAGTATATTTGCTTCCGAAGGGCGCATCATATCTAAAAAAATGTCAAATTGTTGGACATAATTTTCATAAGTCGGAAACACGTTCACGTGGTCCCACGCGATGCCCGTGATGATGGATAGATGCGGAAAATAATTATGTATTTTTGGACGACGGTCAAGCGGGCTACTCAAATATTCGTCGCCTTCAATGACCATGATGGGCGCGTCTGACAGGCGCACCATCGTTTCAAAACCATCAAGCATGGCTCCGACCAAATAGTCAAAATCGCGTCCCGAATGGCGTAACACGTGCATAATCATCGAAGTTGTAGTCGTTTTTCCATGCGAACCCGCTACTACAACGCGCGTTTTTGCTTTCGCATGTTCAAAAATAAACGCGGGATAGGATAACACACGCAAGCCCAACGCCTGCGCACGCGCCAATTCGGGATTGTCCAATCGGGCGTGCATGCCCAAAATCACGATGTCGAGGTCGGGTCGAATGTTGTTTTCGTCCCAACCCATTTTGGAGGGCAACAAACCCGCCGTATCAAGTCGCGCACGGGCGGGATTGTAGATTTCGTCGTCCGAACCCGTCACTTCGTGTCCATTTTGTTGCAATGCCATCGCCAAATTGTGCATGACCGCGCCTCCGACGGCGATTAAATGTATCTTCATATATTTTTTTATTGCAATTATTTTTTAATTAATTGAAGTAATTTTTCACTGTAAATACTAAAAAACGGAAAATAAACGTTTTTTTTAGGTATCCGAATGAAAAAAATATTTAATTTTGTCGCAAAATTGGTGATTATTTTGGAAAATGTCGTCTAAAAAACGTTCTAAAATAAAAAAAACCACTGCGTTTTTCTTACAACATTACGTTTATCTTACACAATGTCGGCGCAATTGCCGATTGTTTCTAACATCTAAAAAAATATTTTTATCCGAGATGAAAAATTTGGTTAAATTAGCATTGTGCCTTGTGGCTTTGACGGTTTTGGTAAGTTCGTGTCAACGTGGCTACGGTTGTCCGTACAAATTCCAATCGAAAGCAAATTCGGCAACTTCGGCGCGTTAAAAGAAATTTACGCCCCGAAATGCAACAAAAACGCCTCTTCCCAAGTATATTTACGGCTCAAAATGCCGATTATACTGGGAGGGGGCGTTTTATGTCGTTTTTTAAATATTTATAATTTTCAAAATGCTTTATGGCAAGCTGGTTACAACAACAATGGGACAGATGGTCGGGGGTCATGGAACTCGAAATGCCACTCGCAGAAACGCTAGAAGGCACGTTCGACAACATTCTTCCTACCGTGCGGCAGCATGGCGTAGGCTTGGATACGCAAAAATATGTTGATGTACGATATTTTGAAATGCGAGACGACGACGATTATCACGAAGCAGTTCTGAACATTTTCAAGCCAAATGGCGAATACATCACCATCGTGAATGGCAACATTTCGCGCGGAAAATGGTCGTTGCTAAACGGCGGTTTCATCATCAACCAAAATGGCGAAGGTTTTTATGAATTGGTGTTTCTGAATGACGATTTATTTGTGCTGAAAAAACACGGTTCGCAAGCCAACGCAAAACGAAAATATTTGATGTTTGGAAGAGAAACACTCGTCAAAAAATACGATTGGCGCGGCATCATGGAATCGCTTTATAATTTGCATCGAAGCAACGTTGATTTTTCGACCGTCATTTTTTGGATTGCGCTGGTGGCAGTCATCTTGGTGTTGGCAATTTGGGTTTAAAATTGATTTTTTAAAAAAATATATCAAAAAAGAGCTACCCCCCAGTATAAATTCCATTTTATACTGGGGGGTAGCTTTTTTTTTACTTTTCTCAACTTTTTACTTATCGCGTAAGGCACTGACGGGCATATTCACGTCATAATTGCCCGAAATGATGGGCGTTTGCGCGCCCGACGTGTAAGTTCTGACATTTTTATAAACAAAATCAAATAATTCACGAATCGTAACAATTTTATTTTTATCACTGTCTGCCCCACCTTTCAATCCTTTGATGAGATAATGACTAAAAATCCCAGACCGCAAACTTTGGTCTTCTAACGAATATTCTTCCGCTTTCGAGGACATAAACAACGCCAAACCACCTTTTACGTCTTTAAATGCGCTATAATATTTGTCAATTGTAGCCTGTTGCGTCAAACCCTGTTTGAGTGCCAACAATGCACCCGAATGGCAAGCATCGGCAAAACAAATTTTATATTTTGCTTGACTTTCGCCCAACACATTTTTAACATCAGCATGTGAAAGACGATTGTTGAAGCCGTCGTAATCAATCGGCAAAAACGAACCGTCTAGACCATGACCCGAAAAATAGAACACAATCACGTCATTTTCATCAGCCCGCAACAATACTTGACGCATCGTTTGGAGGATATTTGCCCGCGTCGCGTCTTCATCAATCAATACTTTCACTTGTTCGTCCGCCAATGCACCGCCTTCTGGACTTCTCAAAAAACTGTGAAAATAATGCGCATCGTCGCCCGAATATTTCAAATTTGGCATTGCCGTATAGCGTTCGATGCCCACAATGACTGCCCAAACTTTCACCGCAGGGTCGTGGTCAACTTCCACAACGGTGTTAATGGGCTTGTCGTTGGCGGGCAATTCGCCGATGGCGCGCCCAAATTCCCAAATTGCACCCAACACGCGACCGTTTGCAAAATACATGATGCCGCGTCCGTGTGGCGCGTGTTTTTCGTATTGCCCGATGTATCGGTCGCCGTTTGCGTAGTAGCAAGTGCCTTCGCCTGCGGGCATGCCTTCGCGAAAATCGCCTACCCAACGGCTGCCGTCGCTGTATTTGTATTCGCCCTTTCCGTCGCGGCAATATTCGTCGTTACAATTTCGATTTTTTTCTTCTGTTTTGGGTTTTTCGGCGGTTTGATTGGTGCTTTTGAGTTCGCCATTTTCCCAAATCCCGACGGTGGTGATGCCTGTTTTTCTTATCAATTTCCCTTCGCCGTGCCGCCGATTGTTTTGCCAAGCCCCTTCAAAACGGTCGCCATTGACGTATAGCATGATGCCAATTCCGTCAAATTTTCCACTTTTGAACATGCCTTCGTATTGTTCGTTGGAGCGAAACGTATATTTTCCGAAGCCATTGGGTTGGTCGTTTTCCCATGCGCCTTCGTAACGGTCGCCGTTGGCGAGGGTCATTTTTCCGTTGCCCGAAAAGCGATTTTGTCGCAAGTCGCCGATGTAAACATTGCCCGAAGACATCGTGAAAATGCCTTTGCCTTGTCGCTGACCGTTTGACCAATCGCCTTCGTAGCGATTGCCGTTGGCAAATGAAAGACTGCCCTTTCCGTTGGGTTTGTTGTTTTGAAACGCGCCAACATATTTTGAACCGTCGTCATATTGAAACGTTCCTTTTCCGTCTTGACAATTGCCCTCGATGCATTGTGCCGACAAAATATTAATTATAAAAAAAGATAAAAAAGCGAGAACGATTGATTTCTGAGAATTCTTCATGCGAAATTTTTATTTTTTAGGTTTTCTCTAAAATGAGTTTTTCTTTTTGATGCGTCTTGAAAACGTGCTTTTCTTAAACTCACATTCTTCTAAAAATATTGTGCGGTTTGTGTAAAATCAATTGATTATAAATCATAATTTTTTGTTAAAATTTTTCAAAAAATGCCCCCCCCCAGTATATTTGACCCAAAACGACAAAAAAAAAGCGCAACTTACTGATTACTCAATAAATTGCACTCTTTTTTGTAGCCCGTAGGGGAATCGAACCCCTCTTTCATCCGTGAAAGGGACGTGTCCTAACCGATAGACGAACGGGCCATTTTCACTCGAAAAAATGCTTTCTTTCAAAAGCGATGCAAAGATACGACAGTTTTTTAAATGTCAAAGCATTTTTTGAAAAAAAAACTTTTTTTTGATTATTTTTTAAAAATAAAAATAAAAAAGCCGCTATTTGCATCAAAACCGAGCAAATAGCGGCTTTTTTGACGTGTATTTTTTTAGCCCATTTCGGCTACAACTTCTTTTACCTCTGGAATCATGCGGGTCAACATGCCTTCGATACCACTTTTCAGCGTTACGGTCGAAGACGGGCAACCACTGCACGAACCTTGCAACAAAACCGTCACCGTGCCTTCGTTGAACGAGCAAAACTCAATATTACCGCCGTCCATTTCAACGGCAGGTTTTACGTATGTATCAATCAATTCTTTGATGCGTTGTACCAATTCTGCATTATCGCCTTGATATTCTGGCTTTTTTGATTCCAAACGTTGCATGGCATCGGCAAAACCGTCGCGCATGACTTCACCGCCATTTTCGACAAAATTTTTGATAAAATCCTTTGCGTCGAGCATAATATCTGCCCATTCGTAGTTAAATTCTTTGGTAATGGTCACAAAATTGTTGCAAACATATACGCCTTTCACGAACGGCAATTCAAACAAAGCAGTGGCAAGCGGCGACCATTCTTGCGCCAATTTTTCTTCCCGAAAATCTGCCGTACCGCGATACAACATGCGATTGGTGACAAATTTGAGGGATTCTGGATTCGGTGTTTGCTCCGTGTAGAGCATCAACGGACTTTTTACGGCTTCCATTTTCTATTTAATTTTTTTTTATTTCGATTCTTTATTTCTAATTAAAAACACTTTATCAAACGCGAAAACGCGCTTTTTGTTCAACCTATTTAGAATAATTCTACAAAGTTACAAGTTTTTCTCCACATCGAACCTATTTTTTTCAAAAAAAACGGTCAAAAAAAAATTATCGAACGCCAACTCCGTCGGAACCAACGATGGGAAAATCTTTCAACACGGCATCTAAAATCGGGTCGTCGCCGTAGTGATAGCCTGCGCGCAAATCGTAGCCATAGACGCGACCAAATTGTTGCCACGACCAAGCCGAAAGCCCGCCTTTCACGTCTTTCACGATGTCGTAAAAAGGCAATTGCGTTTCGCGTTCAATCATTTTGATGAGCAAATGCCCTTGTGTTTTGGTCATATTTTTGAGTTTCGAGCGAAATTTTTCGTCCAACTCATCAGAAAGTTTTTCAATAAATTTTTTCTTATCTTTTCGCGTTTTGTCTCTTTCGATAGCCGCCATTTCGCGATAGATGCGAACGGCTTCGACAGCGTACGGAAAGACCGACGGGGCAAGGCGGCGATATAAATTGTAGCGATTATAGTCGCTGGCTTGTGCAAAAAATCGAGGCGCGGTGACGGTAAATTCTTCCAATTCGACGTGCAACAGCGTGTCACCCGGCGCGAACACCCACGCGGGAACCATGTATCGCCCGTCTGCCATTTTGACGACGTAGCCCGTTTGCCAGCGTTGCGCGTGGGCAACACTCGACCAAAATAAGGCAATGGCAATCCAAAAATATTGAATTTTTCCTATCTTCATTTCTATTTTTTGTTGTTGTTTCATAGAAACGTAGTAGAGACGCATTTTGTTAGGGAAGCCACCTTTTTTATCGCAAATTTAACATTTTTTTGAGATTTTGAGGCAAATATACTGGGGGGGGGGATTTTGGGAATGTAAAATTCGAGTAATGAAAAAAAAATTGAGAAAAATTAACACGCAATTGAAAAAACCTTTCTATTTTAGCACCCGATTTGGTTTTTTAATTTTTTTTAAAAAAGTTGAATCGAAAAAATTAATCAAAAAATCAGTAAAGAAGGAAACCAAATTTAGCCTTCGGAAAATCTAGTAATGGCGACCGTCATGCGCCATTAACACTTCGGCTTCGTCACAAAATGAATCGCTGTTGTGTTTTATGATGGTCAGAGAGGTATGAAAAAAATTAGACAACCCATTCCGTCCGCAGGGCAATCACTAAGTCATTCGTTAATTCATTTATGACCGCAACTTTTACTTACACGTTGGTTTTAATGTTTATATTTTTAATGAAAAAGATATACGACTATTCCAACGAACAAGACAATTTCAGAACCTATCCGTAAGGTTTTCAAACCGTTTTTCAATAAAAGAAAATCGTTTTTTAACTAACAAAAAAAAACTGTTTTCAGTTGACTGAAAACAACAAAAAAAACTCGTGCGAACACTTGCACGAGTTTTTTTTTTGTTGCCCAAAATCCATTTTTATTCAGAAAAAACAAACGCCATTCATTTTTTCGTAGCTTTGCAAAATCTTGAAAACGACATAGATATA
>JBJOPA010000128.1:0-7861 GCA_046051005.1 Bacteroidota bacterium | reverse complement strand
ATAAATGTTAAACATTTTTAAATATTTCTTAATGCGTATCACCGTTGATGTTGGAACATGTAATTTTGTCTTATGAAAAAGTTGTAGCATTATTTTTTATTGACAAAAAGAGGTTAACATGACAAAAGAAATCGTACAAATTACACAAACTAATACGCCCGATTATTTTGATGGACATATTATCGATGATTTATTTCAAGCCATTCATCAAGAATTAGCAACATCTATGCGCGTTTTGTCGAAAAGCGGCATTGGTTGCCTTCGATTTTCAGAAGTTCCGATAAAACGGCTGGGCATGATGGACGTTTATATCGAATATAATTATGAAATTGTAAGCGCAAAATCGGCGAGTTACGATATTTTGATTCACCCGCACGACGTGAAGGTGTTTAGTGGAAATCCGCCCGTTATCGTCAATCGAATGCTCGAAATTCGCGATATGATTGCCGCTCGCGCACAAGCGAATTGACTTACAAAAAAAAGTCACTCAAAATGACCACCCCCCAGTATATTTGCATTTTTACGAAGCAAAAATCTACACATTAAAAAAAATATATTATGTTCTTGCAACAAATATTCACAAAATTCGTTTTGGGAGTTATTGTTCTATAACGCCGACCCCATCTCCTAAAAATAATAGATTTTAATCATGTCAAAGAAAGGTGCAGTTACTGCAAAAATTTTAATCGTTGACGACGAGGAGCCAATTCGCATGGCATTTTTCTCTATTTTAGATGGAGAAAATTACCTTGTCCACGAGGCTGTTGACGGGCTTGATGCCATCAAAAAATGTCAAGAAACGAAATATGATGTTATCTTTTTAGACATCAAAATGCCCCGAAAAAGTGGCATCGAAGTCTTGGAAGAACTCCGCGAAATCACGCCAGAGTCGTCTATCATCATGTTGTCGGGTCACGGAACCATTGACATTGCCGTCGAATGTGCCAAAAAAGGAGCTTTCGATTTCATCACAAAACCTGCTGATTATCAACGAATTATCATTTCCATTCGCAACGCCATTGCGCAATCGGCGTTGGTGACGGAAACAAAAACGTTGAAAAGACAAGTCAATACCAGTAGAAATAAAAATTTTCAAGATATTATCGGGCATTCGGCGGGCATTCGTCGCGTGAAAAACAACATTGACCACGCCGCCGCCATTGATGCTGCCAGCGTTTTGGTGTTGGGCGACAATGGTTCGGGAAAAGAACTCGTGGCGCGTTGGGTGCATGAAAAAAGTGAACGCGCAGGCAAGCCATTTGTTGCCGTCAACTGCGCCGCCATTCCGACCGATTTGATTGAAAGTATTTTGTTTGGACATAAAAAAGGAGCCTTCACGGGCGCGGTCGTTGACCAAGTTGGGAAGTTTGAAGAAGCCGATGGCGGAACCATTTTCCTCGACGAAATCGGTGATATGTCCTTAGATGCGCAGTCAAAAATTTTGCGCGTCTTGCAAGAACGCCTCATCACACGGCTCGGTGAGCAAAAAGACATTAAAATAAATGTCCGTGTCATTGCGGCAACCAACAAAAATTTGCAAGAAGCCATTACACGACGAAATTTTCGAGAAGATTTATACCATCGCCTCGCCGTTGCCGTCATCAGAGTACCTGCCTTGAACGACCGTCGAGATGATATTCCTATACTCGCAAATTACTATATGTCAGCGTTGAGTGAGGAGTACGGAAAGACGCAAAAAGAGTTTACGCCCGAAGCGTTGGACATGTTGGCGCAGATGAATTGGACGGGAAATATTAGACAATTACGAAATGCAATAGAGCGATTGATTATCTTTTGTCCCAACGAAATTAAAATTAACGTTGATGACATTAAAGAACACGTTTATGTTGCGGAAGAACAAAATTTGAGTCCTTTTGCTCAATATTGTGCTGAATTTGATACGCTTTCGGATTTTTTAAGATTTGCAGAACGCGAATATCTCAATTTCAGAATGCCCGTCAATCAAAAATAGTTTCTAAAACTCAGATAAAATTTTAAGTTGATAAGCAGCGAATGGAAATGTAAAAATTTTCATTCGCTTTTTTGATTTTTAAGAAATAATATTTTGCAAAAAAAACTTAAAAACTCAAAAAATATGCCCCCCCCCAGTATCCAACCAATTTTCGACCAATTTTGCGATGTTTTGTTGCCAAATTTTTACTTCTGAATGCGTTTCGATGGATAAAATAGAAGCCGTTTTTTGTGTTTTTGAAAAATAACCGTCCGTAAAGTGTGTTTTTTGTGCAGGGAAAATTAACGCCACTTTTTCACTATCTAACGTATGTTGATAGGAAAAAAGCTGTTGCAAATCGCTTGAAATCGGGGATTGATTGCCCATGTTTTTCCACTTCGTATCCAACACGGCGATATTTTTATCCATATTTTTTATCAAAATATCGGGACGAATCATATTCGATTTTAAACCCGTCGTAGCTTTCCAAAAATCTACCGAAACCTGCGAAGAAACGCGGTATTTTTTACTCAAAAACCCTTGCAAACTCACGAAAACAAAGCGTTCCCACAACAAATTCATGTCGAAAGTAATTGCCAACACATCATTTTTTCCGCCCAAAATATCGGGGTGAAAATTGAGTAATAATAATTTTGAGAGCTGTAAAGCAGCGCGATAAGGCGCATTTTTTCTATCAAATCGTATTTTTTCAAACGTGTTTTCTGACACCGTCAAATCTGAAAATGCAGGAAATACCATCAATATTTTTTGAATGCGTGTCGCTTGAGAATTGCTGATTTTCTTTAATAACAAAAGCGTTTTGTACAAAATTTGATGCAAAATATGCGATGTATCGTAAATATTTTGACGGACATAAAACTTTGTTTCGATGATTCCATTTTTTTGCAATTGTTGATTGAGCAATAATTTTCCGCGCAAGGCATCGCTATTTTTTTCAATTACATTGTATTTTTTTATCAATCCATGTCGCAGCAAATCTTCCATTTCATTCAAAAATAGTTCAAAATATAAATCTAAAATTGTATTTGATTTGAGTTTTAGTTGCGCGTTCGTCGGTGCGTGGACAGGAAATGCGCCGATTTGTTGCAACATTTCGACCAATATTTTTTGCCAATGTGGTTGCGCTGCGTTTTTGTCGGTTTTGGGCAATATTTCGATGGTCAGTTTTCCGACTTTCAAAACGCCGACTTGTTGTCGAAATTTGATGCCGCGATAGGTCAAATCAAAAATTTGTTGATGCGTTTTCGCTCGCGCATGGAAGCGTTGCAAGGTGGCGTATTCGTGCGCCGTCATTTTTTCGCCGATAACGAGTTTTTCATGTTCAAAAACTTGTATCGTCCTTGAAAAATCGTTAAAAATTTTGGAATTATCCATTTTGAAGCAATTTTTCTAATGCCGTTTTGATGTCAATATCGGTTTTAATTCTATAAATTGGGTGATTCTCGGGCTTTTCATAATCAAAATTTGCAAAAATTGATTCATTTTCGGTCTCCAATTTTTCTACGAAGCCACCCCCCAGTATCAGACCAATTTTTCCGTAATCGTGGAAAAAATATTCCTGCAAAAGCGGCATAATTTGTTGCTGAAACACCATTTTAAGCTCTTCTAAATTTTGTATATTTAAAAAATAGGTGTGTCCAATAACGTGGTCACGGTCTAATAATTGCTCGATTCGGGCATTTATGGCTTTCAAAATGGCTTTTAAATCGTAATTTTCGACCATTTTTAGGTCGTTATACTGGGGGGGGCATTCTCGAAACTCGAAACGCCGCCGCAACGCGCTGTCCAATGCTTCCACGCTTCGGTCTGCGCTGTTCATGGTTCCGATGATGAAAATATTGTCGGGTATTCCAAATATTGTTTTGCTGTAAGGCAATGTTACTTTCAATTGTTCGTCTTGCCCAAGTCGTTTATCGGCTTCGATGAGCGTGATGAGTTCGCCAAAAATCTGCGCTACGTTTCCGCGATTGATTTCGTCAATGATTAAGACATAAGGTTTTGGATAGCTATAATTTTTTAATAATTTGATGACGGCTTCGAGTTCGGGCGTTTTGTAGGAGTCGTCATTTCGCTGCAAAAAGCTGCCGATATGGTCTTTATGGACGGTTTCATTTCCATTGAATCGCAAAATAAATTCATCAGATTTTTTAGAAAAAACCATTTTTTTACCTGCCGAAGTCGTTGTTTCAACTATATTTTTGGGTGTTTTTATCGCTTTCAGCAAATTTTTGAAACCGAGTTCAAAATTTTTAAATTCTTCGGCGGCTTGTTGGCAAAGGTCTTTAAAAATCCCATTTTTGATTTCATAGGTGATTTTTCCATCTATCATTTTTGGTTTTATGCCTTCTACAAAATCTTCATATGTCATGCTTTGATGAAAGGTTACAAACTGAATTTGCGCTGCTTTCATGCGTTCGTCGAACTCGTTTTTCAAATCTGCTCGCGTGCGTGCGTGCGTGTCCGCGCCCAAAATTTGGAGCGAAATCTGAACCGTAGCATAAGTCTTTCCTGTGCCAGGAACGCCATATAAAATTTGGTTTAAGGCGTATTTTTTATTATTTGTAACAATCAAATGATTATTTTCTTTCATTAAATTTTCTTTTAAATTTTCAAATTTTCCATGCAAAGATAAAAAAAATCTAAAAATTTTCAAAAAAAAAAAATTTTTAAACTTAGAAAATAATTTACATATTTAAAAAATAGTATATTTGCGACAATTCATAAAATAAAAAAAATACATATTTTAAAACATATCAATTGTAAACTAAATCTTTTATCGTAAAAAATCATTGAAAAAAAATAACCATGACCAGCAAAGCTTTTTCTGTAGCATCGGTTGACACATTGTCTGCCACACTTGCCAACCATCAAACCCCAGATTTTCAACCTACGCTTGCCATCATTTTGGCATCGCCCGTACACGATTTGTCTGCGATTTTACAAGTTTTTGACGACCTTTCGATTGATTTTGTGGGTTGCACGACGGCGGGCGAAATTGCTAACGGAATGCTTTCGCGTGAAAGTATCAGCGTGTTATTGATGGATTTGAACCGCGATTTTTACCGAATTTCGCTCGAATCAAGCGGTTCTACGAAGATGAATACTGGGGGGGGCATTTTTCAGGCAGCTTCGCGGGTGCGTGCAACGGCGGACGCGACTTTTGAAAATCCCGCCATCATCGCGATGACGGCGGGTATTTTGAACGACGGTGACGCGATTGTAAACGGCTTGAAAAATAGTGAAAACAAGCTCGAAATCCCCATTTTTGGCGGCATGTCGGGCGACGATTTGATGATTCGAGAAACTACAATTTTTACGAATGTGGGCATTTGTGTGGACGGCGTTTTGGCGTTGATTCTCAACCACGATAGGGTAGAGGTGCGCGGTTTGGCGACGAGTGGTTGGCAACCGTTGGGTTCGCCGATGACCATTACAAAAGCGGAAGGAAATGTAATTTACGAAATAAATAATCACCCTGCCCTTGATTTCTTTATTAAATTTTTTGGATATTACGAAGATGCCAAAATTTCTGAAAAACCACTTTCGACCATGTCGGCGCAATATCCGTTGCAAATTGAGAAAAATGGAAGCTGGGTGATGCGTTCGCCCATCAAAGGCGACGAGGTCGAACGCTCCGTGCGCGTGATGGCTTCGGTGCAGGCGGGCGACCGTTTTCGGTTCTCCACGTCGCCCGGTTTTGAGGTGGTGGAAGACACGGTGGCGGCGTTTAAAGACTTTCACGAAACGGTGTCGCAAGCCGATGCGTTGTTGATGTTTTCGTGCGTGGGTCGTCATGCGGCGTTGGGTCCGTTTATTGAAGATGAAATTAAGGGGATTTATAATCATTGGGAACGTCCTATGATTGGGTTTTTAACGTATGGCGAATTCGGAAATTTACAGAATGGAATTTGTGAATTTCACAATGAAACGTGTAGTTTGGTTTTATTGAAAGAAAAATAATTTGTCAAAAAAAAATGCGACAATATGATAACAACTTATCTCCAACAATTGCAAGCGGAACTCGCCGACGTGGAAATGAGCGATGAAAAACGAAAAAATATTGCTGTTTTGGCACAAAAAATCCAAAAACAAAGCGATAAAGACACGTTTTTGCATCGCCGCAGTCAAAGTGACAAGGCAATTAGTATCAATATTTTGAATGCGACGGTGTTGGAATTGGAAGAACAAAAAAAGCGACTCGACGAAAGCAATCATTTCGCCGAAGCGCAAAAACAGTTGTTGCGCACCCAATCCGAACAGTTATTGTTGCATCTCGAATCGTTGGAAATGTCGTATGCCGAACTCGAACAATTCGCTTACATCGCTTCGCACGACCTCAAAAGTCCGTTGCGAAATATGGGCGCGTATGCCCAATTGTTGCAAAAAAGATACAGTAGTAAATTAGATGAAACAGGTTTAGAATTTTTGGATTATATTGTCAACGGCGCGAAGCAAATGAACGATATTATCACCGATTTGTTGGAATATTCGCGGTTGGATAAAAATAGAGAATTTACGGAAACCGACCTCAACAACATTGTCGAACTCGTGAAAGTCAATCTTCGCGAGCAAATTTCGGAGACTGGTGCCACGATTTTAATCGAAAACAAACTGCCTAAAATTGCCGTTTCAAAGTCAAGTATTATTCAATTATTTCAAAATTTGTTAGAAAATGCCTTGAAATTTAAAGGTGAAATGGCTCCGATTATTCAGATTCGCGCCCATCAAATTCGCCCTTCGGTTTGGCAAATCGAGGTCGAAGACAATGGTTTGGGCTTGGAAGAAACGTTTCAAGAAAAGGCATTTTTGCCATTTCAACGGGTGGCGTATTTAGACAGACCGGGTTCTGGAATGGGTTTGGCGATTTGCCACAAAACCGTGAAATTGCACGGCGGGCGCATTTGGTATCAAAAAAATGAACTTGACGGCACGACTTTTTATTTCACCATCGCAAAAATGACGGAAAATAGAGAAACCATCGGACGATTGGCAAAAAGAACGAGCGAAATTATTGGAGAAAAAATAAATTGATTGCCAAATAATATTTTTTGATAAAAAGGGATACCCCCCAGTATATTTCGATAAAAAAACAAAAAAAGCCTTGCACGTGTGCAAGGCTTTCTGATTTTTGGTGGGTCTTGACGGATTCGAACCGCCGACCCTCTGCTTGTAAGGCAGATGCTCTAAACCAACTGAGCTAAAAACCCCTCTAATTTTTTGCTTTTCTTTTAAAGCGACGCAAAGATACGATGCTTTTTTGAACTACCAAAGTTTTTTAGAATTATTTTCTTATTTTTTGTGAAAAATGCGAAAATAATTCTAAAAAGAAAAAATGCGGTTCCAGCAAAAAGCTGAACCGCATTTTTAATGTATAAAACAAGCAAAAATGCTTTGATTACACATTCAAAAAAATGTCGAGACGATAGGATTCGAACCTATGACCCCTACCCTGTCAAGGTAATGCTCTAAACCAACTGAGCTACGTCCCGTTTCAACGCCGCAAAGGTAAGCCGCATTTTGACTTTTCCAAACACTTTTCTCATTTTTTTTTCAAAAAAGTGAAATTTTTGCATTATTTATCGGCTTGCATGGCTTTCCATTCGCTTCGTTTTTTAAAATATTTGCGAGCGACGACCAACAGACCGAACGATTCGCAATCGTCTTTGGTGTGTTTGGCGTGGTGCGCGCCGTGTGCGCGTAAGATGGCGCGAGAATATTCGGTGTCGAGATGCCCAAACCATTTGAAACGACGATGGATATAAACGTCGTGAATCAAAAAATAAATCAAACCATAAATTGAAATTCCGATTCCAACAAATAACAAACTAAAATAAGGTGTTGCCAAACCCGTGATGTAACAAGTCATGCTCGGCAAGGCAAAAACGAGGA
>JBJOPA010000127.1:0-6294 GCA_046051005.1 Bacteroidota bacterium | reverse complement strand
CAGCAAAAAAGGCTGTTACAAAATATTTGTTTGATAATTAATTGGTTTTTAGTTGGAGGCAGACCTGAGGGTGTGCCTTTTTTTTTATAGTTTTTTGAAGAGCAATCAAAAATAAAACATAAAAAAAAGTTTTCATGCAGCACATGAAAACTTTTTTTTTATAAATCTTGAACCGATTTTTTTTCGGTGATAATGTCTTTCAATTCTTTGATAAAAGCATATTGTTCTTTTGGCAATATTTTTTTTACGCCATCTTTGACGGCAAAATAGCTTCCATTTTTTTCTAATTCCTCGAAAACTTTGCCCGCCACAAACTTCACATCTTGCTTGATGAGCGATTTGAGCGACGGAATGTCATGCCAATCGCCTTCTACGGCAAAGGCTTCTTTGGGGTTGCCCTCGTGCGCGATGGGTTCGAGTTCGATGGCATCGTTTGGCGTTTCAAATTGCGTATTCGTAGGACTTTGCGCGACTGATGGCAATTGCCAATCGTCATTTTCAAGGTCTTGATTGACCAAAAAAACCTCCAAACCTTTCTGACGAATCCGATAAATGATGAGGTGAATGTCTTTTATAACGTTCATTCTTACAATTTTTTAACAATAATTTGCGCAAAACTACGACAATATTCCCGAAAAATGGCTTATCGTTTGAAATATGACATAAATAAAACAAAAATAGCGCGAAAAGGTTTTGTAAATTCGTAAAAAAAAAACAAAAATGGCTGTTTATACTGGGGGGGGGTCCAAAACGCTTTTTCCGTTGTCAAATCATTATCTCAAAAGCGTTACGTCGCCTTTAATCGTCAATATTTTGCCGTTGCGCATCCGTAATTGCGCCGAATAGACAAACACATCGGGATTGCAGGGCGAACCTTGAAAAGAACCATTCCAACCCAATTTCACATCATTGACGGGCATATTTTGCGCCGCAAAAACACGGTCGCCCCAACGATTAAAAATTTCGAGTTGCGCAATATTTTCCACCCAATCGTTGCTTGAAAAAATGGTGAAAGCGTCGTTATTACCGTCGCCGTTGGGCGAAAACGCATTCGGCGCAAAAACAATGCACTCGGGCGATAGAAAAAAAGCATCGGTTTGCGCCGTACAACCTTGCGTATCGCGAACAAAAACGGCGTAAACATTGGGTCCAAGTTGTCGAAACGAAGAATCGGACGTAAAAATACGATTGTCCAAACTATACGACACGCGCCCATTGTTTCCTTTCACTTTTGCATAAATGCTGCCTGTTGCGGCATCACAAAGGCTTGGATTGGTCAAAATATCGGTTATTTTGATAGATTCGCTGGGCAAAATCCGAATCTTTACACTGTCGGCACAACCCTTTTGGTCAGCGGCTTTGAGTAGATATTCACCGCTTTTTAAATTTCTAAAATCGCCCACAAAATTGCTCAAAACGGGCTGTGTACTGGGGGGTAGCGGAATCAGCGAAATTTGAGGCGCAATATTTGGATTGCCGCGCACGAGTTCGGCGGTTGCCGCGAGGCTTCCATTTGCGTTGCCACATTTCGTAGAAACAATTTTGTAATCCGTGATTTTAACGCCTGAACTGAACAAAATTTGCGCCGTTTGAGTGGTCGCACAACCAAAAGAATCGCGCACCGTCACGCGATACGTGCTATCGCGCAAGCCCACAAAAATACTGTCCGAACGAAAAGAAAGACCGTCTAAACTATAAAACAATCTCGCTTTTTCATCATTGCTTGCCTTGATGTTGAGCGCGCCATTGTTTTGATTACAGCGCGTTTGCGTTACGTCAATATTGACAATTCGAGGTTTGGGAATACTATCTATCGTTCCGCGCCACGTTGCCACGCAACCGCTGTCATCTTTTACGGTGATATTATAATTTCCTGCCGACAAATTTGTAAACGTATTTGTATTGCTAAATGGTTGATTATTTAAGCGATATTGTACCGAACTCACAGGCGATTGCGCAGCGACCGCAATCGTTCCTGTTCCACCGCGTCCACAAATAATGGGCTGCACATTGACCGTCGTGATGGTCGGCACATTGGTTCCGCCCAAACGAACCGTCGTATCCAAAGACCGACAGCCCAGAGAATCGCGCACGGTGACGCGATAGTCGCCCGCCCCTAAATTCGCAAAAACATTGTTTCGCTGAAACGCACCGCCATTTAAACTGTACAGCGAACCACCCACGCCGCCCGACGTATTCACGCCAATGCGACCAATGCCTTGGTCGCAAGCAGTTTGCGAAATTGATAAACTGTCAATCACCAAACTACCCGAACCGCGAAATTCTAGGCGACTGGCTCCGCCAAAGGCTTGCGAAGTTTGCAAAATACGGTTGGAACAAGTGGCAGAAACAGTGCGTGAATTGAAATCAATTTCATAAACACCCGAAGATGCGGTGACCGCAAAAGTGCGCAACGAATCGCAAGCACTCGCAAAACTGACGATGCCAAAAACGGCTTGGTTGTTTGGAATATTCATCGTCATATACAAAATGCTGGAATCTGGTCTGCGAAGATTGACTTCGTATAAAGCATTGTTTATCGCTGACAAATATAATTTTCCGTTGCGAAATGTCAAATCGCCTGCGCTTTGTCTGGGCAATACGCCCACATAGGTCAATGTACGGGTTCTCAAATCAACGCGAGATAGACTGAAACCTCCTGCAAGGTAAATAACCCCGTTGTTGTCGGCAACCATCGCGTTTTCGAGTTGAAAAGTATTGGGAATGACTGCCGTTGCCACACCTGTTGTCAAGTTGACTTCGTAGAGTTGCGTGCCAATTGCGTAAAATTTTCCATCAGGCGTGAACGTAATGTCTTTGATGACTTCGCCACGTGGCAAACCTCGAATGGGCGTGACAAGGGTTGACGTACAAGTCCCCAAATCAACACGATAGATGTTGCGGAAATTATCCGCAAAGAAAACTTCTTGCGCCGTTGTAATGACGCTGAATGATAAAAATAGGCAAATAAAATAGATTCGTTTCGTCATTTCACACAATTTGATTTTATTTTTTCAGTAGATATAATAATTCCAAACAACAAAATATAAAAATTGTTGCGATTGTGGCGGTTTCTTTGGCGAAATACTGGGGGGGGTGTTTTTTTTTCATATTTTTAAAAAAAACATAAAAAATGTTTGGCAGGTTTTCAGAATATATTTATATTTGTGACATTATTTATATTTCCCTGCTTTATCGTATCGGCATGACTTATCACTACTATACATAAATGTAGAATCTTGTATTATCGAAACTTATTTTAAAAAATGTTAACAATCTAAATTTCATAAGTTTCAGCTCTTTTTTTTCATAGAAATCATTACGAAGTGGTGGGGGTGCGCTGCGCTATCTTTCGTTCGTTGCATTGTTGTATTTGTCTCAAATGTAGCAACATCAAATTAGTTATAACAATTTATTAAATATATATTTTTTATACATATAAAATCATATCGTTAACATTCTAAATTTTTAAAAAAATGGATCCATTTATTGGTCAATTAATGCTTTTCGCAGGCACTTTTGCCCCACGCGGTTGGGCTTTTTGCAACGGTCAGTTGCTGTCTATCTCCCAAAACACCGCCCTTTTTTCATTGCTTGGCACTACGTACGGTGGCGATGGGCAAACCACTTTTGCCTTGCCCGATTTGCGCGGGAGAGTACCCGTTGGCACGGGGGCGGGACCAGGTCTTTCGCCCGTTGTTCAAGGGCATTTTTGGGGAACGGACAACGTTACGCTCAACCAAATGAACTTGCCTGCGCACACGCACACAGGTACAGTCAACAGTTTAGTGTTGCCTATCAATGACATACCCGACGATAATGATACAATCGAACCCAGCCGTGGCGTTTTGGCAAACACAGGTGCAAATGCGTATGCATCTTCACCAAGTGGTACTCATTCCTATACAGGCAATTTGGGAACGATACAAATTGGGGTTTCTGGAAGTAACACACCATTTAACATCCACCAACCATCATTGGGTATGAACTATTGCATCGCGTTGCAAGGAATCTATCCTTCACGTGACTAAAATCAACAGAATCTGATTGAGATGGAATATTATTTTCTATATTTCATCTCAATTTTTCTATTAACATCATCTTAAAATTATCTACACGATGAAAAAGCGTTTTTACAAAATTTTTCTTTTACTTACTTTATCTATATGTATTACTGAATACGCAACAGCACAAATACAAGACAATGTCATCAATGACCCAGGCGATATTGCTATTGTTGGCTACACCAATTCAGGTTCTCCTGGTGCTGGATTTGCATTTGTTCTTTTAGACAATTGCCCGCCTTCAACAGTCATTACATTTTCAGATGAAGAGTGGAACGGCAGTGCTTTTGTCACTACCATGGGCGAAGGTGACATTGCATGGACAAGCCCAGCCACCCAACTTTCTCGTGGGACAGTTGTGAGGTTACAATCAAGTAATGCAAATAACTGGCCAGCTACTATTAATGTTAGTAGTGGTCATGGCGCCGCTGCTTATGCAGATGATGGTGGATTTAATATATCAGCCACTGGTGCTGACCAACTATACGCCTTCGTAGGCACGCGTGCGAGTCGTACTTTTATTACTTTTTTCGGTAATCAAAGCGCAACCACAGTTAATGGTAGTGCGGCTGCTCAAGGTTCAATTGCAGGTACGGGGTTAACCTTAGGGGTTACTGCTTTTGATCCACTTATTGCACCGGGCTTTAGTCCTTCGTTTCTATACACGGGTCCAACAACTTGTAGCGGAACTGCTATTGCTTGTGCGACCATGATATACACAGCGTCTAACTGGAACAATACGTCATATTCGTTTCCGACAGGGATACCAACCGTATTTACAGGAAGCGTCTTTCCCGTCGAATTGACTTCTTTTGAGGGCAATTATACTGGGGGGGGGGCTAATTTGCTCACTTGGACAACCGCCAGCGAAAGAGACAACAAAGGTTTCGACATCGAAAGAAGCATTGATGGTAAAAACTTTGAAGCCATTGGGCAAATCAAAGGCAACAACAAGCCAAGCACCTATCAATTCATGGATAATCAACCCTTTGCGACGAGTTATTATCGCTTGAAACAAATGGATTTTGATGGAAAAGTGAGTTATTCCGCCATCGTCAGCGTGGTGAGACAAGGCAAAGGCAATGGTTTGAAAGTCTATCCGACTTTGGTCACCAATAATGTGTTGACCGTTGATACAGAAGGTGAAACACGCGATTTCAGCGTTATTAATCTTTTAGGACAACAAGTGTTGAAGGGTACTACGGCGGCGCAAATTGATGTGTCCGTTTTGTCGAAAGGTACTTATTTGATTAAAGTAGGAACGGAAGTCGCGAAATTTGTAAAGCAATAAGTTTTTTCTCCCCCCCCAGTATCATAAGCCCTCGCACGTGTGTGTGAGGGCTTATGATTTTATAAGGGAAAGCCCCCCTCAATCCCCCCAAAAGGGGGAAGTTGTTAAAAGTCTCCCTTTTGGGGGGATTGAGGGGGGCTTTACTCAAACAAATAAAAAAAAAGCCGCACTATACAAACGGTTTATTTGCATAGTGAGGACTTTTTTTTATATTTACGCTAATTGCAAAGGCGTAGGTGAACTACCTTTTTCTGCATTGCTGTAAGGAAGAAATATAAATTTCATACCCGAAGATGCCATTCTAACGAAGGAAATACCTGCAATAATAGCACTGCCATCAACAGGGTCTTGCGCAAGTGCCTGTTTGATGGGCTTAAATTTCCACATGCCTAAAATAGAACTAAACAAACCAAGACCTGCAAGGTATTTGTCATTCTCATGTTTACTATTTAAAGCCCTAAAAAAGAAAATGGTACTCATTCCTAAGCTAAACAATGGGAAAAAAATGCCCGAAAGGAAGCGTTTTACTTTCTCATTTTTGCCATAATACATATAAAATGTAATTCCAGCCATAATCATAAGTCCTGCAAGGATTCCGTACATCATCCATTTTCGACCTTTGTCCTTATCTTTCGTGATGTCTTCCATTTTTTCGTCGTAATGGTACGTAAAATCCGAGAAAAATTTAACAATACTTAATACCAAAGAAAAACTTCCTAACTTACCAGAAGACATAGGCACCACACATAGCGGGTCTAATCGTTCTGCATTTGTTTTGATGACTACGGCGGGTGTACTAATTAAATCAAACAAACCTGTCAATACGCCAATGCTTGCGCCCAAACAGCCATTAAAGACTTTTAATTTCAAATCACTCATTTTTTTATCTTTTTTAATGTTAAATAATAAAATTATTAATAAGCAAAATCAACTGCAAAG
>JBJOPA010000126.1:0-2749 GCA_046051005.1 Bacteroidota bacterium | reverse complement strand
GATAGACATTGGCAATAGTCGCATCAAAATAGGCGTTTTTGAAAAAAATGTGCGGGAGGAAAGCGCGTTTTCGACTTTTGCAACGTTAAGAGAATTAGAAATCTATTTGCAATCTGCTTCGCGTGCGGGCATTGGGCAGGCGATTTTGAGTTCGACGGCGCAAAATTTAGAAGATTCAGAAACGGGAAAAGCCGTGTTGCAGTTGCTTGAAAAATCTTTTTTTTTTGTTCGACTGTCGCACACTACGCCGATTCCGATTCAAAACGCTTACACCACGCCGCAAACGTTGGGGCGCGACCGTTTGGCGGGTGCAGTTGCCGCTAATTTTTTGTTTCCAAACCAAAATTGTTTGGTCGTTGATGCGGGAACTTGCGTGACTTACGACTTCGTGAATGCTGAAAATACGTTTTTAGGCGGCAATATTTCTCCTGGTTTGCAGATGCGTTTGCGTGCGATGCATCATTTTACCGCAAAATTGCCTTTGCTGACGTTTGATACTGGGGGGGGGGCATTTTCTGAAAATTTGGTCGGTCAAAACACCCAACAAGCCATGCAAACGGGTGCAGCAATGGGTTTGATTGCCGAAGTGGAGGGTTTTGTAAAGCGTTATAAAAATGCTTTTGGGAATAATTTACAACTCATTTTGACGGGTGGCGACGGGAATTTCTTGTTTCAAAACGTTCAAAAAACTAAAAAATATCTTGAACCTGACTTAATTTTACAAGGTTTAAATCAAATTTTGAATCATAATTTTTATAAAAAATCATAAAAAAAAATCTCTACCTAACGATTGGAGAAATATTTTTTGAAATCAAAGAAATGATAATGTTTTCTAAAAAAACAATAAAAATTGCGCAACTCACCTTCGCAATCACTGCAATTTCGAGTCTTGCGTCGGCGCAAACCTATCTCGACGACTATTTGAAAACCAACACGCCCAAAGAAAATTCACCATTTTCGAGACTTGGTATTGGCAATTATTTGCAGCAAAACACCATTGCTAGCGCATCTTTTGGCGGTTTGACGGCAGCCTTTCAAGATGCGTCGTTGCTGAATCCGAGCAACCCAGCGTCGTATGCGTCGTTGCGCACGACGGCGTTTGAGGTGGGCATCAATGCTAAAAATACGACGATAACGCAGGGCAGCAAAACGGCAAATACTTGGAGCGGCAACCTCAATTATTTCGCCATCGGCTTTCCGACACACAGCGTTATCAACGAAGAATTGGACAAAAAACCGCGCAATGTGCGTTGGGGTATGGCTTTTTCATTGCGTCCGTATTCGCAAATTGGCTATTTGTTGAAAACCGTCGAAGCCCACCCAAAATATGACACGGCGCAAATTGTGACCAATTATGTTGGCACGGGCAGCACCTACAAATTGATGTGGGGCAACGCATTTACGACAAAAAACTTTTCGATGGGCTTGAACGTTGGCTATTTTTTCGGAAATTTGGGCAACTATCGCGGCGTTGGTTTTACGGGTTTTGACCCCTATTATTATGACGTTTCGATTCGAGATAGCAAGATTTCTGGTTTTGTTTGGGACATCGGCGCGCAATATAAATTGGTGGTCGAGAAACCGAAAGTAGATGAATTGCCTAAAAAACACATCATTTTTGGTATTGCGGGCAATGCAGCCACCAGTTATAATATTAGTACAAATGATTATTTTAGACGTATTGGTTCAGTCGCTTTGGACACGTTGGTGAACATAGAAGACCAACGTACAAAAGGAAAATTACCTGCGGAATGGACGTTTGGTGCGATGTACGAAGTGGCGCATCAGGGCAATCCAACGGCTAAAAAATTGAGAATTGGTGTAGATTATAAAATCACTATTGTTCCTACGGACGTAAATTTTAAAAATGCGTCAAAATTGGCAATTGGCATAGAATATTTGCCAGAAGCAACGAATTATAAAAATTATTTCACGCGGATACGTTATCGTGCAGGATTTCAATCTTACACCGACCCTCGCGTTTGGAAAAATACGCAGTTGGGCGGTTGGAATGTAAGCGGCGGTTTTGGGTTTCCGATTGTATTGCCACGCGAACAAAGCTATGCGTTTTTCCATCTTGGCGTAGAGTACGGACGCTTGGGAGCGGGTTCGCTGATTGGCGAAAATTATACGCGCTTCAACGTCGGGTTTACATTTAATGACAATTCGTGGTTCTTGAAACGCAAGTTTAATTAATCTAATTGTGGATATATAAATTTAAAAAATAGGCAATGTCTTTACGATGTTGCCTATTTTTTTTTACCCCCAGTATTAACCTGTTTTTTGGGGCATGGACAAAAAAAAATCGCAAGCCTTGGCTTACGATTTCGACAAAAAACTACTATAAACAAACTCAAACTATTCCTTTTACATGCCGATTTGTATAATCGGCTCTCCTTTTATTTGCGTTTGGTGCGTAAACGCAGCATTTTCGAGCATTCGGTATTCGTGTAACAACGTTTGATTGTTGCTTTCGAGATGTCGAATATTGATATTGGCTTTTGCCAATTCTTCACTCAACTGTATGAGCATTCGATTATTTTCGTTTTGCTCCATTTCTATTTGCCGATTTTTGGCGGCAACATCATTTCTTTCTTGTTGAAGTGCGGTCATGACGCGCAGACTTTCTTGATTGTTTCGTTTGAGCTTGATTTCAATGGCTTGAAAACGCAGCCAAACAAAAAAACCAGACAACAAAGCGGCTCCCAACATCAACACAAACACGGATATTTCATTACTCATCGGTTTT
>JBJOPA010000125.1:0-10500 GCA_046051005.1 Bacteroidota bacterium | reverse complement strand
GATCTCTTCCAAACAGGCGTTGGTACAAATGAAGTGACTTTCTCGAAAGACCTCTTCACCGCAACTCCATCGTTGGCTGATAATTTTGTAAACATCAATTTGACCGAAAAAGCGCAAGGCGAAGGTAAAATCACGTTGGTTAATATCACTGGTCAAGAAGTTTTCACGCAAAACGTAAAAGCAGACGGAACCAATCAGACGATTAACGTGGCAACCAGCAATCTTGCAGCAGGAACTTACATCGCCACCGTACACGTGGGCAATGCGTTCCAATCGCAAAAAATTGTAGTTACACACTAATACATGTAAAAAGCCCCCTAATTCGATTTCCTTTTGAGAATTAGGGGGCTTTTTACATTAAAAAAGATACCCCCCCAGTATAAGTCCCCCCTCAATCCCCCCGAAGGGAGGAGGAAAGCCTTTTTTTAGGCGTATGTGAAATTAAGTTGTTCTTCAAAAAGATTAATTCATGAAAAAATTGTGAATAATTAATTATCAATACGGTATTCAAAATAATCACTTAACCAAATTACGACCAAGCAACCTGTAAGAAAATTAAAATAGAAAGTATGAAAAATAATAAAAATCTATTCTCCTTTTTGGTGTTGATGATTTTGTGTTTTGGGCAACTATCGGCGCAAACACGCATCGCAGGCACCATCAGCGATGAAGAAACCAAAGAGCTACTCATCGGCGCAACCATTCTCGAAAAAGGTACGGCAAACGGAACCGCAACAGACGAAAATGGCAAATTTGAACTCAACCTCAAAGGCAACAACGCCCTTTTGGTAATTTCTTTCGTTGGCTACAAAACCCAAGAGGTTGCCGTAGGAAACGCCAAAACCCTCACGATTGAATTGGCAAACGACTCTAAACTCAATGAAGTTGTCGTTGTCGGTTACGGTACGCAGCGCAAAGCCGTTGTAACGGGAGCCATCGCCAAAGTGAAAGGTACAGATTTAGAAAATATGCCTGTTCCGCGCATCGAGCAATCGTTGCTGGGTCGAGCGGCGGGTGTGCGCGTCACATCAGGTTCGGGTCAACCGGGCGAAGGTGCGACGGTGCGCATACGCGGCACAACTTCTATCAACAGTTCAGAACCGCTCTATGTGGTGGACGGAATCCCCGTTACTGGGGGGATAGACTACCTCAACCAAGCTGACGTAGAATCTATCGAAGTCTTGAAAGACGCGGCTTCGGCTGCCATTTATGGCGCACGGGCTGCCGCAGGGGTCATCATCGTGACAACAAAGCAAGGAAAAGAAGGCAAAACTGCCATCACTTACAACGCATATTGGGGGCAACAAGCTCCATCGCGCAAACTCGCGTTGCTCAACTCCCGTGAATATGCCATCTTGATGAACGAATCATCGGTGGCAGCAAAAGGCAATATTTTGTTCCCAAATCCAGATGCACTTGGCACAGGAACGGATTGGCAAGCAGCGGTTTTCAACAATGCTGCGCCTTTGCAAAACCATGAATTGGGCATTTCGGTGGGCAACACGAAGTCGCAATATTACGCTTCGTTTGGCTATTACAACCAAACGGGTATCGTGGCTTCGCCGCAATCGCAATGGTCGCGTTATTCACTTCGCTTGAACTCAACGCATCAACTCTATAAAAACATTACGATGGGAACCACGCTCGGCTACTCAAAAGTCAACGGCAGAGGCTCCTCTACGAATAGCGAATATGGTGGTGTTTTGAGCCGCGCCGTGAACATGGACCCGCTCACACCACTCGTAGAAACAGACCCGTCGGTTTTGAACTCTACTATTTTCAGAAATTTTGCCGTCGTCAAAAACGAAGATGGACTACCCTACGGCATCTCGCGCTACGTGAGTTCCGAAATTTTGAATCCTGTGGCGGCTACGGCGGTCAATCAAGGTTCAGGTTGGTCAGATAAAATTGTAGGAAACGTTTATGCGGAATTAGAAATTTTGAAAGGTTTGAAATTTCGTTCAAGCTATGGCGTGGACATCGCTTTTTGGGGCGGTGACGGTTTCCGACCGATTTATTATCTCAACGCGGCAAATCGTTCGGATATGACTTCCTACAATCGCAGCCAAAGTCGCGGTTTTTATTGGGTGACCAGCAACACGCTTTCATACAATCACGTTTTTGCAAAAAATCATAATTTTTCTGCACTCATTGGCACCACCGCAGAACGCAATCGCGGCGAAAATGTGTCGGGCAATGTACAAAACATGCCTGTCACGAACATCAAAGATGCATCGCTTAACTTCGCGTCTGTGCAAGTTGACCAAAGTTTTGGCGGCTACGAATACGAAGGTGCGTTGTTGTCTTACTTGGCGCGTACCAATTACGACTACAAAGGAAAATACATTTTCTCTGCTTTGTTGCGCGTGGACGGTTCGCCAAAATTCGGTACAAACAACAGATTTGGTTATTTTCCGTCCGTCACGGCGGGTTGGATTTTGTCGGAAGAAAATTTCTTGAAAAGCGTAAAAGCCATTAATTTCTTGAAACTCCGCGCTTCGTGGGGCGTGAACGGCAATGACCAAATTGGCAATTTCCGATATGTATCAACCGTTGGCGGTGGACGAAATTATACGTTTGGCAATACCGATAAATTGTTCAACGGCATCAGCCCGAATGCGATTGCAAATCCAGATTTGAAATGGGAAGAAACCACCCAAACCAATTTCGGCTTCGATGCAAAAATCTTTAAACATATCAGCGTTACGCTCGATTTTTTCCAAAAAAATACGACGGGTATGTTGCTCGAAATTCGCGTTCCGAGCTATGTCGGCAATGCGGGTCCAGTCGGTAACGTTGCCAAATTGGAAAACAAAGGCGTAGAATTGGAGTTGGGTTTCAACAAAAAAGTAGGCAAAGTCAACTTCAATTTGGCGGGCAACTTGTCTTACATTCTCAACGAAGTAACCGATTTGGGCCCTGATAAAAAGTTTTTGGGCGGACAGACTTTCAGCCCACAAAACTTGGAAATCAGCCGCACCACCGTCGGGCAACCGATTGGTTTTTTCTACGGATATAAAACGGCGGGCATTTTCCAAAATCAAGCCGAAATTGATGCTTACAAAGGAAAAGATGGTTCAAAAATTCAACCCGATGCAAAACCTGGTGACTTCCGTTTTCAAGATACGGACGGCAACGGTGTCATCAACGCCGAAGATAGAACCAAAATTGGCGACCCAACACCAAACTTGACCTATGGTTTCAATTTCAGCGTCGCTTATCGCGGTTTCGATGTGTTGATTTTTGGTCAAGGCGTTGCGGGCAACGACATCTACAAAGCAACGCGCCGTTTCGACCTACAAATGGCGAACATGACTGCTGACGCACTCGGACGTTGGACGGGCGAAGGGTCAAGCACCACTTATCCGCGCCTTTCGATGGACGACCCGAATAAAAATTTCAGCCGCAGTTCAGATTTTTATATCGAAAAAGGTGATTATTTTCGGATAAAAACGCTTCAAATTGGTTACACAATCCCACAAAATAGCATCAGTAACAAAGTTGGATTGTCAAGATTGCGTTTTTATGTATCAGGTAATAATTTGATGACTTTTACAAAATATACAGGCTACGACCCAGAAATCGGCGGCGGCAGCTTCGGCGTGGACAGAGGTTTTTACCCACAAGCCCGCTCATTTATGTTTGGTTTAAGTGCAGCATTTTAAGTAAAGACTTTTTGGACTTAAAAAATGCCCCCCCCCAGTATAAATCCCCCCTCAATCCCCCCGAAGGGAGGAAGAAAGGATTTTGCTTGATAATTTGGTCAATAAATTTAAAATTTTTGTTTTTTTAAGACTTTATCAAAGAAAAATAATGAAAAAGATAAAATACATCGTTGGTCTTTTCATGTTGGCAGGCATCATTTCTTGCTCAAAAGACTTTATCGAACTCGACCCGAAGGGTACGGTTTTAGAAAATAGTTTCTACAAAACCGAAGCAGAACTTTTTCAAGGTTTGGTTGCCGCTTATGACCCGCTCGGTTTTGCGACCAATTTCACGATGAAAATGGGTTTGCTCAACGCTGCCAGCGACGACACGCACGCGGGCGGTTCCGATGCCTCTGACCAACCGAGTTGGGTGGCTTATGACAAGTTCACGCTCGACCCAAATTTGGGTCCGCAAGCGGGGCTTTGGTCAAAAAATTATACGGGCATCTATCGCGCCAACCTCGTTTTGGAAAAAGCGGAAGGCAACGTGACGGGTCTCACCGCCGATAAAAAAGCGCGTTACATCGCCGAAGCGAAATTTTTGCGCGCTTATTATTACTTCGATTTGGTGCGTTGGTTTGGCAATGTGCCGCTCATCACCAAAACGCCGGGCGCGGACGAAATTTATAAGCAAACCCAAGCCACGCCCGCAGCCGTGTATGCGCAAATCGAAAAAGACCTCAAAGATGCCGTTGCCACTGCGCAATTGCCCGAAACGTTGCCTGTTGACGAACTCGGACGCATCACCAAAGGCGCAGCAAAAGCATTGTTAGGCAAAGCGATTTTGTTTCAAAACAATGCCTCGCGCATGGGCGAAGCGGCAACGTTGTTTGAAGAAGTCATTTTGTCAAATAATTATGCGTTAGAGCGCGTTTATGCCGATATTTTCAAACCTGAAAATAAATTTGGAAAAGAATCTATTTTCGAGATTTATCACTCGGGCAATCGCAAAGGCGACTGGGGCATGGGCATTGACGGCAACGAAGGCAACAAAGACGTTCAGTTTTGTGGAATGCGCGATTTTGTCGGCAGCACTTACGCAACGGGTTGGAGTTTTTGCCCCGTTTCGCTTGATTTGGTCAATGCTTTGCGCGGCGACCCGCGTTTTGCAGCCACCATCGTTGATGGAAATGCACTCAAAGCACAAGGCGCATCATACACGGCAGGCTATCAAAATACGGATTATTTCATCAATAAATACGCACCATTATCGGCATTTCGCGCCACATCGGGCGAACCTGCACTCAACTGGGGCTACAATTTGAAAGAAATTCGCTTGTCTGATGTTTTGTTGATGGCTGCCGAATGTTTTAACCGAAGCGGCAACGACCAAAAGGCGCAAACCTACCTCAATCGCGTGCGTAGTCGCGTGGCTTTGGCTGCAAAAACGACCACTGGCACCGCACTTTTAGACGACATTTACACCGAACGTCGCCTCGAATTGGCTACCGAAGGACACCGTTTTTGGGATTTGGTGCGCACCAATAAAGCAGCTACTGTTTTAGCGGCGCAAGGTTTCAAAGCCAACAAACACGAGGTGTTGCCGATTCCGCAAAGCGAAATTGACATCATGCAAGGTCAGTTTAAACAGAATAATTATTAATTTCAAAAAAAAAGGCACCCCCCCAGTATAAAAGCCGTTTTTTCAGTAAAAAATGAAATATTTTAAATTATTTTAAATAAAAAAAATATTGAAATGAAAAATTCAAGATGGATTCAATATAGTTTACCCTTCGTTTTTCTTGGTTTATTTGGCGGTTGCAAACCACAAGAAGCCGATAAAATTGAGTTGGGTGCAAAGCCAAAAGCCGCTTTTGAAGTCGTGGCAACAGCAAATCCAAACAAATTTACGCTCCGCAGCACTTCGACGGGCGCGTTTTTGTACAAATGGGATTTGGGCGACGGAACCACTTCCGACAGTACCGTTGCGAATGCTACGTATGCGCGCAGAGGCACGTACCGCGTCAAATTGACCGCTTTTGGCAACGGTGGTTTCGACACCACTTCGACCAGTATCGTGGTGGCGCAAGACGACCCAACGGCGTGTAGCGGCAACATGCGTTTGTTGACAGGCTGCGGAACCAAACGTTGGAAATTGGCTCCCGAAGCAGCCGCGTTGTGGGTCGGTCCAGATGCGACTTTCGGCACAACATGGTGGGCAAATGCGGTGGCAGATATTCCTACTCGCGTTTGTCAATTCAACGATGAATACGTTTTCAGCAGCGATGGAACGTTCATCTACGACAGCAAAGGCGATTTTTGGGCAGACAGCGACAACAGCGGCAACGTATTTCCTGCGGGTTTGGGCGTGTCAGTAGGTTGTCAGCCTACGTCGGTTTTGCCGCCTGCTTATACGGCTTGGGGTTCGGCAAGTCCGCGCATATTCAACATCAACAATACCGAGTTGAAATTGACGGGAACGGGCGCGTTTTTGGGACTTTACAAAGTCGGCAACGGCGTAGAAGTGCAACTTCCACAAGCGTCTGTGACGTATTTGATTAAAGAAATCACCGCCACTCGTTTGGTCGTTTATATCAATTTTGGACCTGGTTTTTGGCGTTTCACGCTCGTTCCTGCTTAATAAAGAATAATTTTTTTTTAGAAATAATTAAAAATATGCCCCCCCCCAGTATAAGCCCCCCTCAATCCCCCAAAATGGGGAGGCAAGGCTTTTTTTAAAGAAAAGTGAATTAAAAAAAATCACTTAAAAAATAATAAAATGAAAAAAATATCTTATTATCTGTTGGTTTTGACTTTTATTCTGTTGAGTTGCGGCGACAAAGAGCCTGCTCCGCAACCGACTTTGCCAACCGTTTCGATTAGCAGCATCTCGCCTTTTGAGGGTGACGGCAACGGCATCGCGGCTTTCAAAGTCACTTTGAGTGCGGCTTCTGAACAGGCTGTCACCGTTGACTTCGCCACCTCCGACGGAACGGCTGGCGTTGGAACCGACTACGTCGCCAAAACGGGAAAAGTGACCATCAACCCGAAAAGTACCGAAGCCACCATCGAAATCACCATCGTCGGTGACACGATTAAAGAGGCTGATGAAGATTTTAAAGTCACCATTTCCAATCCGACCAATGCCACCATCGCCACAAGCATCGGCACGGCAACGATTCGGAACGATGACACGTACATCTTCATTCCTGCTGACGGCTACGCTACGCCCGAAGATTACACGGGCTACGAGCGGTTGTGGCGTGACGAATTTGCAGGCGCAACACTCGACACCACTATTTGGAATTATGACATCGGCACAGGCAACTGGGGTTGGGGCAACAACGAGTTGCAATATTACACCAATCGCCCCGAAAATTCGTATATGAACAACGGCAAACTCATCATTCAAGCGCGAAAAGAGAGTTTTAGCGGTTCGGCATACACGTCGGCGCGATTGACGACCAAAAATAAGAAAGATTTCACTTTTGGTCGCGTTGATATCCGTGCAAAACTTCCCAAAGGACAAGGCATTTGGCCCGCGCTTTGGATGTTGGGTAAAAAAATAGACCAAGTGAGTTGGCCCAATTGCGGCGAAATTGACATCATGGAAGTCTTGGGACACCAGCCTAACAAAGTGCATGGAACCCTTCACTACGGACCGCAAGGCGCGTCTGCCAGCACTCAAAAAACGGCGACATACACGCTTCCAACGGGTGATTTTTCGGACAAATTTAGCGTCTATTCGCTCATTTGGACAGCGGACAATGTCGAGATTTTGGTCAACGATATTTCTTACTTCCGCACCACTCGCGCACAAGTAGGAGCCATCTATCCGTTCAACGAGCCTTTTTACATGTTGTTGAATCTTGCCGTAGGCGGCAACTGGCCCGGTGCGCCCGATGCCACCACTGTTTTCCCACAACAAATGGCAGTGGATTACGTCCGCGTTTTCAAAAAACTATAAATTATCAACCCACAAAGGGGAATTGTTTAGGTGTTTTTCTAAACATTCCCCCTTTGGGGGCTAGGGGGCTTACCCCCCAGTATTTACTGATTTTTAGTGGCATTTCAAATATTACTTTTACTAAATTGTTTAGTAGAAAGTAATAATTTTTTGTTTTTTATTATAAAATATTTTTTAAAATTTTATATTTAATTATTATTATAACATATTTTTTTTAATTCTTGTTTACAACTACAAAATAGATAACGTATGAAAAAGGTTTTACTTACCTTGTTTTCTCTTTGTTTCCTTGCCTTGAATACGGCAATGGCACAACCCAGCACAGCGGCAGCTACGCCTACGCGCAGTGCATCGGACGTGCTTTCACTTTACAGTGATGCGTACACGAATGTTTCAGGTACTGACTGGAATCCGTTCTGGGGTCAATCAACAGTAGTTTCCGATATTATGGTTGCGGGCAACATGACCAAACAGTATTCAAACTTGAACTATCAAGGCGTTGCGTTCGCAGGCACGGTTATGCAGCTGCCATGACGCATCTCCATTTGGACATTTGGACAGCCAACTGTGCATCGTTCCAAGTGTTCTTAATCAATCCAGGTCCAATCGAGCAGGCTTACACGATTACGCCGAGTTTTTCAGGTTGGAACAGCATTGATATTCCGTTGACGAGCTACAACTCAATTGCTTTGAACAACATCTTCCAGTTCAAATTCGTGGGTACAACAGGTTCGACGGTCTATCTTGACAACATCTATTTCTGGAAACCTGCGGGTGCACCAACACTCTCGAACTTCACAGTTCCCGCAAAAGTAGTCGGCGACCCCGATTTCGCATTGACGGCTCCAACGAGCAACAGCGCGGGTGCGTTCACTTACACAAGTAGCAACCCGAGCGTGGCAACTATTTCTGGTAACATGGTAACGATTGTCGGCGCAGGCACATCAACCATCACAGCAAATCAAGCAGCAGACGGAGCTTATTCGGCGGGCAGCATCACAGCAAGTTTGGTCGTTACGCTCGCCCCCCCCAGTATTGCCGCGCCTACGCCAACACGCGCCGCTGCTGACGTACTTTCGTTGTTTAGCAATGCCTACACCGATGTCTCTGGTACGATCTGGAATCCGTTCTGGGGTCAATCAACGCAAGTTTCCGATATTACGGTTGCTGGCAATGATACCAAAAAGTATGACAACTTGAATTATCAAGGCGTTCAGTTCGCAGGCGCGGTCAATGCTTCTACGATGACGAACCTCCATTTGGACATCTGGACACCCAACTGTACTTCGTTCCTAGTGTACTTAATCAATCCAGGTCCAGTTGAACAGGCTTACACGATTACGCCGAGTTTGTCAGGTTGGAACAGCATTGACATTCCGTTGACGAGCTACAACACCATCAATTTGAGCAACATTATTCAATTCAAATTCGTCGGTACAACAGGTTCAACGGTTTATCTTGATAACATCTATTTCTGGAAACCCGTAGGTGTTGCGCCTACACTCTCCAATTTCACCGTTCCTGCAAAATTGGTAGGCGATGCACCGTTCATGTTGACGGCTCCAACGAGCAACAGCGCGGGTGCGTTCACCTACATGAGTGGCAATCCGAGTGTTGCAACTGTTTCTGGAAACATGGTGACGGTGGTAGGTGTTGGCACGGCAGTCATCACGGCAACACAGGCAGCTGACGGCGGCTTCATTCAAGGAACCATTACTGCCAACTTGGTCGTATCTTTCCCTCCGCCATCTGTGGCGGCTCCAACGCCAACGCAACCACAAGCCAATGTACTTTCTTTGTTTAGCAATGCTTACACCAACTGCGCAGTTGACACATGGTCGGCAGGTTGGGACCAAGCAAACGTCGCCGATGGGCTAGTAGCCAGCAACGACGTGAAACTTTATACCAACTTGGTATTTGCAGGCATCGAATTTACGACCACGACGGTCAATGCAACGAATGCTGAATCTTTCCACATCGATATTTGGACTCCCAATGCAACTACGTTTAAAGTTAAATTGGTGGACTTTGGCGCAAATGGCGGTTACGGTGGCGGCGACGATTCGGAACACGAACTCACCTACACACCTGCACAAGGGCAATGGGTAAGCTACGATATTCCATTTTCGTCGTTTACAGGTTTGGCGGCACGTGCGCATCTTGCACAAATGATTTTGGTGGCTTCTAACAGCACGGTTTATGTTGACAATGTCTATTTTTATTCAAATACAGCATTGCCAGTAGATTTGTTGACATTCAAAGGTGCGTTTAAAGACAACAAAACCGTTTTGAACTGGCAGACGGCTTCGGAGAGAAACAATCAAGGCTTTACCGTAGAACGCAGTGCCAACGGTCAGAACTTTGCGCCAATTGGCGAAGTGAAAGGCGTAGGCAATTCGACGGCGGTTCAAAACTATACGTTTGTTGATGAAAACCCAATCAATGGTGTCAATTATTATCGTTTGCGTCAAAGAGATTTAGACGGTAAAACGGATTATTCAAAAGTGATTACCGTTTTGGCGAATCAATCGGGTGCAGTATTTGTAAAAAATACGGTTGCAGACGATTATTTGGACATTAGCGTCAGAGAAGACAAAACGACGGCTATCAACGTTTTCAACGTAGCTGGACAAGTTGTTTTGGCTGAAAAAGCGCAAGGTTCGCAACGCCTCTATGTAGGCAATTTGGCGGCAGGTGTCTATTTCATTCGTACCGAAACAGGTGCAGCAGTTCGTTTCATCAAGCGATAAGTTTTTAAAAATGTCTCCCCCCCAGTATCTGGACAGTTTTATGCCATAAAAAAAGTCCGCTTCGTGCTTGCGCGAGGCGGATTTTTTTTATTGTATTTTTCTTAAAAATATATTTTAAGTTTAAAGCGTCTATGAA
>JBJOPA010000124.1:0-15812 GCA_046051005.1 Bacteroidota bacterium | reverse complement strand
TACTTTCTAATTTTTTACTCCAACCGAATGGACATTTCCGCACCTTTTGCGGGCGCACCTGGATTGAGCGACTGCGCTACCACTTTTCCATATCCACTAAACTTGACGCGAACGCCACGATTTTCGAGGATAAAAAGTGCATCGCGTAAACCCATTCCCACCACCGACGGAATCAACGTTTTGTCGCCGACATTTCGCGTAGCGATGTTGATTTTATCGCCTGCGGCTTTCAAAATTGTCCAATTATCGCCACTTTCGGCGGTTGAAGTTATCGGCAAATTCAATTTTGCAACCGTTTTTGCCATATCGGGCTTGTAACCCGCATCGTCTGGCAATTGATTGGCACCCAAAACGGGTTTGCCTTTGGTGTTGACCGATTCGGCGAGTCGAACATTCGATGCCATCATGCGGTCTGCAATTTCCCTAAAAACCGGTCCAGCCACCAAACCGCCGTAATAGCCGTTTGCGCGAGGCTTTGAAATGACCACGATGCAGGAATAAATCGGCTTTTCTGCCGGAAAATATCCCACAAACGAGGCTTGGTAGCCGCCGATTGAAGTTTTGGTCGTCTTTTTTTCGTAGTCGAGTTGCGCAGTTCCCGTTTTGCCTGCAAACCGATATCTTTCGGTTCGCAAATGCGACGCGGTTCCCTGTTCAACAACGGCTTCGAGCAACGTCTTAATTTGTTCAATCGTCTCTGCCTTAGCAATGCGCTCTTTTACGATGGTAGGTCTGTTTTTTCTAATCGTTTCGCCATATCTTTGGATTTCATTGACCAAATATGGCTTCATTACACGTCCGTCATTGGCTATTGTATTATAAAAATTCAAAAGCTGTAACGGCGTGATTTCCAATTCATATCCAATTGACATCCAAGGTAGCGTGGTGCCACTCCAATTGTCACTTGCACTGTTTGGATTTTTAATCTTCGGTGCTGCCTCGCCGTCCAAGTCAATACCAGTAGGAACAGTTAAGAAAAAGTTTTTCAAATGCTGCACATACTGGTCTTTCCGACTGGCATAATAATTATTAGTCATGGTTGCGATGCCTACATTTGAAGAACTCGCAAAAGCCTTTAAAACACTAACTTTGTTGAGCGGCGTGCGCTCGTGGTCTTCCATTTTTTGGTCATAAAATTGCGTAACGCCGCCGTTTATTTCGACCGTATCGCTCAATCTGACCGCATTATCTTCTAAAAGTGCCAACATTGAAGCCGTTTTGAACGTCGAACCCGGTTCGATGCCGTCGCCAATGCCATAATTAAACGTTTCCCACCAAGTCGAATCTTTGGTTCGACCGATATTAGAAATGGCTTTAATTTTTCCTGTTTTCACTTCCATCACAATCGCGCAACCGTGTTCTGCTTGGTGAAATTCGAGCGCACGCACGAGGGCGGTTTGCGTAATTTCTTGCATGTTCACATCTAACGTTGTGATAATATCACTGCCATCTTTGGGGTCAATTTCACTCAATCCGTTTACAGGAATCCAAATGTCATCACCCACTTTTTGCATCAATACTTTGCCTTTGTCACCTGAAAGGTCTTTGTCATAAAAACCTTCGATGCCCAATTTGATGTCTTCGCGTGCATAGCCGATGGTGCGCATGCCTAACATTTTGAAAGGGTGTTCGCGGCGACTTTTGCGGTCAGCAATCAAACCGCCTTTTGTTTTTCCGAGTCGAAAAAGCGGAAACGTTTTGATGAAGCTGAGTTGTTCGAGCGAAATATTTTTTGCAATCGGCACATAACGCGAATTGTGAACATATTTATGCTCATTCAAAAATTTTGACCATTGCTCGCTCGTAAAGCGACTGTCCACGTAAAACGCAAGATACATGCCCAACGAATCAATGTTTTTTTTGAAATCTGCATCTCGAACCACCGAACAATCCATGTGAACGTCAAAAAAACGTAGCGATGTTGCCAATAAACTCCCGTCTTCCGACAAAATATTGCCCCGTTCGCCCGGCACTTCTCGAAATTCTACCTGCTCTTTTGCAGCTTTTTGTCGAAGTTCTTTCCCTCGAATCGTCACCAAACCAAAGGCTTTGGTGAAAATGGCAAACGCTACCAATGCCACGATACTTGTCACGACATATGCCCGCGCCAGTACTTGGTCTTTGATATTGATTAATGCCATTTTAATTTTTTTTTATTTCAAAAATATCTAAAAAAATGCCCCCCCCCAGTATATTCCGCCTAAAAACGAATTTTTATAGGGTTTTGAATGCCTTTTTTTTATTTTAATTTTTTTAAAGAAATTATTCGTTGATAATAATTCTTTTGCGGCGTGCATTGGACGTACTCAAATTGAGCGGTTGAACAAATTTTGAAATCTCCGATTGTTTAGAATTTAAAATTAAATTCGATTTTTCGGACATGTATTTCCAACGCATTTCCTTAATTTCTTTTTCAAACTGCAAGATTTGCCGCACTTTTCTTTCGCCATAAAGCGAATTTGAAATGTAAGCAATCAATAATATAAAAATGAACAACACGAATTGCCAATTGCCGAAAATCCAGTTGGTCAGTATCGTTCCCAACTGCGAATATTCTTTTACATTCGACGACCAAGCCTTGATTTTGCTCATTTTTCTTTCATTTTCCTTCAAAAAAAGCCGTTTATACTGGGGGGGGCTATTTTTTTGAAAACTTTGTATAATTTTAATTACAATTTCTCCGCAATTCTCAATTTTGAACTTCTGGAGCGGCTATTTTTTTTCAACTCTTCGTTACTCGGTTCAATTGGCTTTTTGGTCAAAATTTTAAACGGTCTTGAAATATTTCCGTAAAAATCTTTTTCCGCTTCGCCCTCAAAATTGCCTGCTTTCATAAAATTTTTGACCAAACGGTCTTCAATCGAATGAAACGTGATGACGGCAAGTCGCCCGCCCGTATCCAACATCTCGAGGCTTTGTTGCAAAAAATCTTTCAACGCGCCAATTTCGTCGTTCACTTCCATGCGCAAGGCTTGAAAAACTTGCGATTGATAGCGAATTTTATCGCCGATGGCAACTTGATGAAGGGTTTGCAACAAATCGCTAATATTTCTATATGGTTTTCCGCCGCGTGTCTGAACAATGGTTTGCGCCAACGTTCGGGCATTTCTGACTTCTCCGAACTCGCTCAAAATGCGTTGCAATTCTTCGACGCTGTATTTATTGAGCAAATCGGCGGCAGTTCTGCCTTCGCTTTGATTCATTCGCATGTCGAGTGTGGCTTCAAATCGGTACGAAAAACCGCGTTCTGCTTGGTCGAGTTGATGACTCGACACGCCCAAATCGGCAAGGATTCCGTCCACTTTTCGCACGCCTTCATAGCGCAACATTTTTTTGAGTACCCTAAAATTTTGATTCAAAAATGTCAATCTTGTTTCGTTTTTCGGCAGATTTTCTGCGGCATCTTGGTCTTGGTCGAAGGCAAAAACTTGTGCGGTTGCGTCGAGTTGTTGCAACAAAAGTTTTGTATGTCCACCGCCGCCAAAAGTGGCATCTACGTAAACGCCACCCACTTTTGGGTGGAGTGCTTCGACGCTTTCGCGAAGCAAAACGGTCGTATGATATTGATTTTCTTCAATCATTTTTTCTTGATAATCAATTTGTTAGCTTTATTTTATTTCAACATTTCTAACAAATCATATTGCTTATTTCCCAATACTTTTTGCGCGAGGTCGCTCACGTTTTCGGTTGGGTTTTGCATCATTTTTTCATATTCGTCTGCTGCCCAAATTTCGATTCGGTCGTTGTAAGCAAACAAAATAATTTCTTTTCCAATTCCTGCAAACTCGACGAGTCTTTTGTTGAGCAAAATGCGTCCTTGTTCGTCGGTTTCGGTGGGCGTTGCGCCATTGTGAAACATTCGGACAAAAAGGCGCGAATCTTTGTCATAAAGGTTCAATCCTTCGAGTTCTTTAGTGATTCGTTCCCACGTTGGAATGGGGTAGAGATTGAGATGTTTTTCTAGCCCACGCGCAAGGACAAATTCGTGCCGCTCTTGCTCACCCAACTGACGAGTCAGTTGAGAAGGCAATCGAACGCGACCTTTCGCGTCCATCGTGCAATCAAATTCGCCTAATAGCTTGAGCATCATCGGCAGGTGTGGTGTTTGATTTTTGACTTTTCTTTTCAGAAAAATAGTAAAAACATTTTCTCAAAAACAACAACTACAACGTTGCTATCTTTTTATGAGGACAAAGTTAGTGTCATTTTCCCACTTTTCGCCACTTTTTCCCACTTTTTTTCAAAAAAATACAATTTTTTTTTCCACATTCTGAAAATCCCTTGTTTTTTGCGCTTTGCAACCTATTTTTTATAGCAATAGATTTGTAGAATTGACATAATTTCTATCTTTATCAAATACCTTAAAATTTTGTTGAGATACTGGGGGGTAGCTTTTTTTAGAAAAAAATGATGCAAAAAAAAAGCCTCACGCGAGTGCGCAAGGCTTTTTTTTTTATCTACGAGAAATTATACGTTGTATAAAATCTTGAAAATCAATTCTTTCAATAATTCGCCTTCTTGCGAACCGTCGGCATCAACACCTTTGGATTTTAAATCATATTCTCGCAACAAACCAATGATTTGCTCGGTTCGAGGCAACGAATAATGTTGCGCCGCCATTTTATATTCCTTCAAAAAAAAACTGGAACGCAATTGCATCACCTTCACTTGCTCCGCTTCGGGGTGTTGTTTCAAAAAATGTAGTTGATAAATTTTTGAAAAATAGCCAAACAAACTCGAAACGGTGACCACCAAAGGTTGCGATTTTGGGTTTTCTGAAAAATATTTTACAATCCGATTTGCCTGTGGAATATTTTTTTGACTTAATGCTTTTTGCAATTCAAAGATATTAAACTCGCGACTGATGCCGATAAAATCTTGAATATGTTTGTCTGTAACGCTGCCATTTTTAGGAACATTGAGGGCAAGTTTGTCGAGTTCATTGACAATTTTGGACAAATCGGTTCCCAAATATTCGCCAATGAGGGCGGCAGCTTGGGGTTCGATGTCCAATTTTCGATTTTTTAAATAATTTTTAACAAAATCGGGAACTTGATTGTCGTAAATGGGTTTGGATTCAAAAACGACGGCATTTTTCTGAACCGCTTTGGCAAATGCCGTTCGCATGTCTATTTTTTTGTATTTATGACAAATCAACAACACCGTTGAAGGCATTGGTTTTTCGATATAACTTTGCAATTGGGTCAATGCTTTCATGTCTTGGGCTTCGCGCAAGACGACGACTTGCCGTTCGGACATCATGGGATAGCGTCGGGCGGCATCGGCGACGGCGCTGGCTTCGGCATCGCGTCCATAAAAAATGGTCTGATTGAAAGATTGTTCACTTTCTGTCAAGACTTCTTTTTCAATGATTTCGGCGATTTTGTCTATAAAATACGGCTCTTCGCCCTGCAAAAAATAGACAGATTTGAAGTCGCGTGCGCGCAAGGATTTTTCTAAATCTTTAAATTCCATGTAAAAAGTAGCCCCCCCAGTATAATCTCCCTTTTTTTTGGGATTATACTGGGGGGGGATATTTTTATAATATTTTATTCAAAAAAAAATGTTTTTAAATATTTTCAAACCCTTATCGGGCAGCTTTGAGGACATAATATCCTTTTCCCGAAGAGTGGACGAGTCTTGAATTTCTCATTTTTTCGACCAACCATTCGCGCGATTTTGGTAGTGAACCTTTCAAATATTGTTCAATCATCAAACCCGTAATCGGCGCGGCAAAGTCATTGCCGGATCCACCATTTTCGATGTAAACAGCGACGGCAATACGCGGTTCGTTTTTCGGCGCAAAACCCATGAAAACGGAGTTGTCTTCGCCGTGCGGGTTTTGCGAAGTTCCTGTTTTTCCACAAACGGTGATGCCGTCAATGCGGGCATTGCTACCCGTTCCTTCGTCAATTACCATTTGCATACCGTTTATAATTTCTTCAAAATGCCTTGATTCTACGAGTGTTTCGTTTCGATAAAGGTATTTTTCGGTCGTTTTTTCAATTTTATCGCCATCTTTAAATGCTTTTACGAGGTGCGGCGTATGATAATAACCTCGATTGGCGATGATGGCGACGAGATTTGCAATTTGCATGGTGGTCATCAAATTTTCGCCTTGCCCGATGCCCAAAGAGACGATACTGGTCGAATACCAAGGACCGCGCCCCTTTTTGGTAATCATTTTATCGTAGAATTTAGAGTCTGGAACTTGCCCATTTTGCTCGCCCGGATAATCAATGCCCAACGGTTTTCCCAATCCAAATCGAGCGATGTAGGCATTGAGGCTATCCAACCCCATTCTTGGATTTTTGAACTCATATTTATCCACCATTGAGCGGAAAAGCGTACAAAAATAGGCATTACAAGAGTGTGCAATTGCCTCTCGAATGTTGCCCGCGCTGTTGTGGGCGTGACATTTGATAGTCAAATTGCGATAGTGGTAGCCGCGTGCGCAACCCACGCCGTTGTTTTTGTCCCAAACGCCCATTTGCAATGCGATGACTCCAAGCATCGGTTTATAGACAGAACCGGGCGGATATTCGGCTTGTGCGGTTCGGTCATAGAGCGGTTTTAAGGTGTCGTGCAATATTTTTTTAATAAATTCGCTTCTATTTCTGTTGACTGCCATTTTAGCGGGGTCGTAAGTTGGGCTACTACACATGGCTAAAATTTCACCTGTGGAAGGTTCGATGGCAACGATGGCTCCCACTTTTCCTTCCAAACATTTTTCGGCGAGCGTTTGCAATTTAAGGTCAATGCTACTCAACAAATCGCGTCCTGCAACGGCTGCCGAATCGAGTTGACCATTTTTATATTGCCCTACCAAACGTCCTAAATTGTCTCTCAAAATATAACGAAATCCTTTTTTGCCGCGCAAAATGGGTTCATAAAATTTTTCAAGTCCTGCGGTTCCGATGTAATCGCCGGGTTCATAAACGCCTTCATATTTTTTTATTTGAGCATCGTTCACCTCGCTGATATAACCAATTACGTGGGCAGCGTTGTGCTGCGGAAAGCCTCGAACGTTGCGCGTTTGAATGTAAAAACCCGGAAAGTCGGGCAAACACTCCTGCAAGCGCGCATGAATTTCGGGGTCAACCATTTGCATAAATGGATACGGGATTGACTTTGAGAACTTTTTGTCATGCACCCAATCTTTGTCCAAATTGGCTTTGAACATGCTGTCTGTGATGCCTAAAAGCCTACAAAAACGGGCAGTATCCATCGTTTTTGAGACTTTTTTATAAGTCACCATCAAATCGTAGAGTGGGTCGTTATAGACCAAAAGCTGCATATTGCGGTCGTAAATTACGCCACGCGAAGGATACATTACGTCTTTTTCGATGGTGAGTGCTTCGGCGCGTGTTCGATACGTGCTGTCAATGAGTTGCAACTGCGCTGCTCTGCCCACCAACATCACTCCGAGGAACGCAAACACGCCCATTATCCAATATTGTCGCTCTTTATGAAAGTCTTGTACTGCCATTTTTTATGAAAATAGCTTTAAATATTTTTGATATTGAAAAAAGTTTTTTAAAAATGCCCCCCCCCAGTATAATTGGGCAAAAATGATGAAAAAGCATCAATCAATGGGGTCAAAAACGAATACGTAAATCATCACAAACACCATCGAAGCCATGAAACTTGCAAATGCTTTGCTCAATATTTCACGCCAGTAAACAAATGTGTAAACTTCAACAGAAAAAAACCAAATGCAAAACAAACCCATAAAACACATCGAATACGTCAAAAACCAATTGAAACCGAGTTGCCGTTTCGTCGGGCTGATGTCGCCTTTGTAGCCGCCTGATGGTTCGATGGAATCGAGCAACCAGTTGCGGACGAAGCTCACAAACACACCCGCCGCCGCGTGCATGCCAATCGTATTGTAATAATTGTCAATCAATAAACCGTAAAAAAAGCCGATAAGCAAGGTCAATGCCGTTGGGGTTGCCATCGGGAGCATCATAATTGCCAACGGATAGACGAAAATACTCACATAATTGAACGACTCGAAACTAATATTTCTAAACACAAACACTTGTAAAGAAAACAAGAAGCCAAAGCGGAATATATTGCGAAGCAACAGTGCGTTCATATCTCTAAATTCTTAAAAATTTTATTCTTAAATTTTGATTTTGTTGAAACCTTTTTTGATAATTTACCTCAACGTTATTGCAAATTGGACGCGCCTTTTCGGATAGTTGGTTTGTCGGATTGCTCGGTTTTCAGTCGCAACTCGCGTATTTCGTCGGCACTAAAACTTTCGATGACATAGACATAACGCAAATTGACCATGTCATTTGACAATTTTACGTCAATCGTATAAAAATTGCTGCCACCTTCGACCTTAAAATCTTCTACCAAACCGATGCGCAATTCCTGTGGAAAAATATCTGAAAAACCGCTCGTCACAATGGTGTCGCCTTTCCGAACTTCGGTGTGTTTTGGGACGTGGTCGAGCATCATGTATTGCGGATTGGTGCCGCGCCAAATCAAGGAGCCGAAATATTTATTTCGTCGAATCATAGCACTCAACGTAGTTTGTTTGTTCAAAACGGACATTACTTGTGCATAATTTTGAGAAACATTGCGAACAATGCCCACCACGCCGTCCGCACAAACCACGCCCATACCCGGTTTTACGCCACTGGCGGAGCCTCTGTTGATGGTCAGATAATTTTCTGTACGGGCAATCGAATTGCTCACGACTTCTGCGCCGATGTATCGAAAACGCGCCGCTGCGTCTTGCCGATGCTGTGTATCGGGTCGAACGGTGGACGTGTCAATCGGAAAAGAAACCAGCCCTTTTTGCACGATGCTCATATAGCGTGCGCTTTCGAGTTGGGTGCGAAGGTCGGCATTTTCGCGAGCGAGGCTGTCTGCCATGCGCTCGACGTTGCGATATTTACTGAAAAAACTGAAATTTTCGTAGAACATGCCGACGTATAAATCTGCCGAGCTGCGATAGATTTCGTTTTGCCGTTTGTTGTAATTGGCAACGAGATAAATCGAATAGATTTCCAGAATCAGAAATAACAAAAAACTGCCGAATCGTGATACAAAATTCATGTATTCAAACTAAAAAAAAATGAACAACTAAACGTCGAAAAAAATAGTAAAAAAGCCCAAAAAAATCGTTTTATACTGGGGGGGGACAATTTTTTGCAATTTTACGAAATTTTTAGCAAGACAACACTACTTTTCGTTTTTTTTATTTTTTTTTCAATAAAAAATAAATCTATCAAAATATCTGTCCAATTTATCCGACTGATTTCTATAAAATTTTCAAAAAAAAATCCCAAAAAAGTCTAATTTTTTTAAGATTCTCTGCTTAACAATGCCATGAAAAAACCGTCTTGATTGGCATCGGCAGGCGACAAGGTTTGTTGGTCAAGTTGTTTAAAATTTGGATTATTTTTTAAAAAAAGCGCAACTTGATGTTCATTTTCGCTGGGCAAAATGGAGCAAGTGGCATAGACCATCAAACCACCTACGCGCAAGATTTTGCTATAATTTTGCAAAATTTGCTGTTGTGTTTGCTTGATTTCTTCAATAAATTCAGGTTTTAATTTCCATTTTGCATCTGGGTTTCGGCGCAAAACCCCCAAGCCCGAACACGGCACGTCCAACAACAAACGGTCGGCAGAATCATGCAAACGCTTGATAGTTTTTGTGGATTCGATGACCCGCGTTTCGATGATGCCGATGCCATTTCGACGGGCGCGGCGTTTGAGTTCTTCCAATTTATAACCTTCGATATCGAGCGCGACGATGCGACCTTTGTTTTGCATCAAAGTTGCCAAATGCAGGGCTTTTCCGCCCGCGCCTGCACATGCGTCCACGACGCGCATGCCCGATTTGACTTGCAAAAAACGCCCAATGGCTTGCGAACCAGCATCTTGCACTTCAAAAAGTCCATTTTTGAAAAAATCGGTTGCAAAAACATTTGCTCTTTTTTTGAGATAAAAACCTTCATTTTCTGCCGAATTTTGGACGGGAATGGTTTCCCAACCGATTTCGGATAAGTTTTTTTGTAAATCTGTGGCGGTCGTTTTCAAAAAATTGGTGCGCAAAACGATGGGCGCGGTTTGGTTGAGGGCGGTCATTTGTTGTGTCCAGCGCGGTTCGCCGAAAGCGTCGCGCCCCAATTGGTCGAGCCAATCGGGAATAGACTGCTGGATACTGGGGGGTAGGGTAGCGAGGTCAATTTTTTGAAAATCGGTGTTTTTCAACGCCTCGAAAGCGGCGATTTGGGAAATATCGTAGCCCGAAAGTTGCAAATTGATGCCGATGATTTCAAGTATTTCAGCTCTGGAAATATCAGAATTTTCTATATTGTTTTCTGAAAAATTTTGTTGAAAATAGCGCAAACGTCGCCACCATCTGACGCATTCATAGGTTTGTTCGGCGATAAATGCGCGGTCGCGGCTGCCCCATTTTGGATTGGAGCGCAACAATTTTTCGATAACTTTATCTGCTTTTCTGCCCGAATCAAAAACTTCGAGCAAGGCATCAGCCACCGCTTCTACGAGATTGAAATAAATTTTCATGCGCAAAAGTAGGCATAAAAACAGCGTTTGCAAAGCAAAAAGCCTTACAAACGCTATTTTTTTTGAAAAAAAACATTTTTCCCGTTTTTATACGGGTTTATACGTTTTTATACTGGGGGGTATGCTTTTTTTCTATTTTTGAGCAAAAAAAGATTAATTCAACAAACTTTCTTTGTGAATGTCGTGCATCAATCGGCGGAAAATATTATTGAAAGCGGCTTCTTCGCGGTCAATATTTTTTGCTTCTTTGACGGCTAATTTTGCTTCATCTTTTTTGCCGAGTTGTGTCAAGGCTTGTCCATAAATTTCCCAAACTCGTTTTCTGTACGGAAAATTTGGGTCAGTTTGGACGAACGTACGTTTGGCAACAAACCGCAATTCGTTGACCACGCCTTCCCAATCTTGGAGTTTCATATAACATTCGGCTTTCACCCGTTTTGCAGTCCAATACGTGCTTTGCAATGGCACTGCGTTTTCGTGCGCCATCGTCAAGTCTGTGATGGCACTTTTCAATTCACCTTTTGCGATGGACATGTGGGCGCGTCCGATATATGCTTCTGCGGTCGGCACGATGTCTATGCTTTTCGTAAAATCGTTGTACGCATCTTTTTGTTTGCCCATGTGCATCGAAACCCATGCGCGTAGTTCGTATGCGCGTGCGTGCCGCTCATATCGTTCAATGGCTTCGTTGATAGCGACCAATGCTTCGGATTCTTTGCCCGATTGGTTCAAAAAATCGCGTCCTTTTTTGAATGCCATGACCGTTGTTTTGTCGCTCGAAGGTTCGATAATAAAATGTCTGACCATCTTATTTTCGGGAGCCATCGTTGCTATCCAAGCATCAACGCGCCCATCGACAGCAAATTCGGCGGCATTTTGTAGCAAAGCTACGGTGTTTCGCCAACTGCGTTCGGTCACATTGAGAAAAAAGCGAAATACCATTGATGCACTTTCTTCAAAGAAAAACTCGTCCGACTTCAACACGGTGTCGTTTTTATACATCACCTCTGCGCGTTGACGGATTTGCTTAAACATCATGTCGTAGGTTTTCGATGTTCCGAAATCGAGCCTACCTTTTAGGGTTATTTTGTAAAACATGGCAGCTGTTTAAAAATTTGCTCTCAAAATGTTCTTTATACTGTAAATATATATATTCTATTTGCACACTTGTTTTTGACGCAAGTTGCAGCGATTTAGCACTAAAATTTCAAAAAACGCACCCCTATTGCGGCTCTATTTGCTATCAAATAGAATCGTATGAGTTGGCTTTTTATTGTAAATTTCTTCTAAAAAAAAGACTTAAATGATAAACGTAATAAAGCAAATTGACTTGATATAGTGTTGTCTTTTTAAATTTAACCTTGTTTGGATTTTCACATCTGAAAGCGTAAGAACTCGTCAACTGTTGAATCTTAATAAATTTTATACATCTCAACTATCTAAAAATTTTAACCACAAGTTGGTTTTATTGCGTTTACCTTTTTTTATTATCGTTTTTACTACTTTCAGTTTCACTACGCGCAAAAAATTCACGACCATTTTATCGCCTCAAAAGAAACGAAAACAGCGTGACAATTTTGTTTATAGTATGTTGGAAGTTTTATCGAAAAACAATTAGAGTGCAAAGATACATCATTTTTTTGCGTTTGTCAAGTCCTTAACCATTAATAATGAATGGATTATATGTTATTAACAAAAATCTAACCATATTTTTAGACAAATTAAGCTCCGTTTTCAAAATTTAAAATACAAAATGCTAGTAAATTTAGCGAATAATTTTTCCAACAATACTTTTTTTTGATAAAAATTTTTTTTTACTTTTTTGAAAAAAAAATTCAAAATTAACATACAGTTTACTGAAAATATTTATATTCGCACGAAATGGTCACCAATCAAGGCGAACAACGACGGGGCAATGGTCGGAATGTTTGGCATCGGTGGCATGGTGCGCGGCTTGTACGCGGTCGCGCAACGGGTCGCTGACGGACTGATAATCAATGCGCCAACCTTTGTTGTTGGCACGTGCGTTGCCGCGTGTACTCCACCAACTGTATTCCACCAACTCGGGGGCGACGATGCGAAATGCGTCGTTCATGCCCGTCTCGAACCAATGCGACAACCAAGCGCGTTCTTCGGGCAAAAAACCGGTTGTGTTTTTGTTGCCTTTTGGGTCGTGAATGTCTATTTCTTGATGGGCAATGTTATAGTCGCCCACGACCATCAAATTGGGTCTTTCGCGGCGAAGTTCGGTTGCCCATTTGAAAAAATCTTCGAGAAATTCCATTTTCAAATCTTGCCGATTGTCGCCGCTTGTTCCCGACGGAAAATAACAATTCAAGATGGTCAAATCGTCGAAATCGGTGCGTAAAATGCGTCCTTCTACGTCATATTTTTCGATGCCGCAACCTTCGACGACGTTGGTGGGTTCGCGTTTCGAGAAGGTGGCAACGCCGCTATATCCTTTTTTTTCGGCGACATGCCACGCTTCGGAATAGCCCTCGAACAAGGGTTTTTCTGCCGAAAAAAGGGTTTTTAGTTCTTTTTCTTCAAAAATTTGTTCGCGTAGCGAGCGCGTTTCCTGCGTGCAAACGATGTCGAAATCATGTTCGGCAATCCAGTTTGCCAATCCTTTTTTCAAAGCCGAACGGATGCCGTTCAAATTATAAGATACAATATTCATGTTTTTTCAAACGATAAAATTTGAAATTGGATACTTTGAAAAATGAGTTTTTTCAAAAAAAACGCCCCCCCCCAGTATAAACGCCCATTTTCACAAGGGATTAAAGTTTTTTCATCGCAATTGATGGCGGAGTGAAGGCTTTATTCCTTTTTTTGTATGCAATAAAAACAAAATGCTAAAAACCGCATTCATATTCAAAAAAAAATGATAATTTTGCTTTTCATTATTTTTTATGCTTCAAAAAAAATCTCACTTCGTAAAAAAAATATTTTCATCATGTTCAAAAAATACTTTCCGACTTTACTGGTTTTTTGCCTGTTTTTAAACGCTTTGGCTGCTCAAAAATCACTTCACATGCTACTCGAAGAGAGCGACGTAATATTTAGAAAAGATTGTGCAAATCAGCCACTTATTGAAGTGCATATGCCTAATGGCGTTTGTTATCTTCGGCGATGGGCAAATGATTCGATGCACATTTATGATGCGGACGGCAGCGTGTTTATCCAAAAATATTATCGTTTCAATGCAAAAATGAAATTTTGGGAAATAGCGGAAAATCAATATAAAACTACTTATTTTCGGTTGCTTCAACAAAAAGATTCAAGCCAGATGTTTGAAATTGAGCATGTTGAAACTACTACTATCTCTTTTTATGGCAATCAACGCACAACGAAGCGATATTGGGCTAAAATTAAATCAGATTCCGAAGGCAACCATTTTTTTAAATTTCCATACCATTATGAATCGTCAATTGTGGTAAAGGCAGATAAAACGGAGCGAAAAATAAGTTTGATGGACCACAAACCACTCCAAACGCCGCCCGTCTATTGCGACACGATTTTCCAAGAAAATGGTCAGCCGAGTTTTGTTACCATCAAAACCGTCAATCCAAATTGGACACCCGTATATTCTGAAGGTGGTTATGGAATTATGTACAAAAAGTCAAACGAAGAACTGGTGCATTCTAACATTATTGACACAAAGAATTTTCATTACAATTTAAATGGGCAGTTGTTATTTCGAGAGGATACCAATTTTATATTGGATAAAGACAATTTAAACTGTTTTTATGGTTTCAGAAATCAAAAAGGCGATTGGGTGGTCCCCCCCCAGTATGACAATGTGGAAGAGGGATATTATGGCTATATTGTCACCATTGGAACTAAAAAAGGTGCGATTTGGAAAAATGGAACGCCGCTTTTACCCGTCAAATACGACAAATTGTCGGGTTTTTATGTAGATTTTGAAACCACGGATTCCGTTTTAAGTACGAAACACGCGACATTTGATGCCGTTATCAATGGAAAAAAACGTCTCATTTTTGGAGATGGAACACCTGTTGATAGCCTCGTTATAGATGCAACTTATGGAGATATTATGCTGCAAATTCAGAGAAATCAAGATGGTGATAATCTTTATTACAAATTTTATATCGAAAAAGATACGCAATATTATGGTTTGTTAGATTCGCTTGGAAATGTGTTGATTCCCGCAAAGTATTTGAGTTTGGACTGTATTGATGAAAATCACATCATCGTGGCAATACAAGAAGACACTACTGCCGCTAAATTATACGGGCTTATCAACATGAAAGGAGAATACGTTTTGCCGCCCATTTATTATGGTATGCAGAAATTAGATTCGGGGCGTGTGGCAGTCATTGCGCCGCGAACCGACCAATATGCGCGTTTGAAATTTGCGGATTTGGTGAACACCATAGAGGCATTGCCCAAAGCAAAACGCGATAGCCTACAAAAGTTGTTCGTTCATGCGGGCATATTTGACGTGAAACGCGGTTGGATATTGGACACTGCTTATTATTGGTATGACGGGAGCGGTGGAATTGGAAGAATTTATCAAAATAACCATTCTACTTTTACACGTTTCAATTACATAGGGTCTTTCAAGGAATATCAAAAAACACAATACGTTTTTGTCGCACGCCGCCCAAACGGAGGCATCGGCTTGGCAACCGCAGACGGGCGCATATTGATTCCAATGGAATATGATGAAATAGTAAAATATTACCACGTGGAGTATAAACAACGCAACGAATTTAGGGCGGAACGGAATGGAACGACTTTTTTATGGTGTAGGAAAGGAAAAAAAGTCGGGATTTGGAATACAGCTACCCAAAAATGGTCTGTTCCTGTCGGTTTTTATGACACGTTAGTACCTTTTGAATATTATAAACAATTAGGTTATAATTCAAACGGTTTTTTGAAGACGGGTTTTTGGGGGCTTCGCAAGCAGCGATGGCATTTCATTGATGGCAATCAGCAGCCGTTGTTGTCCCAGACGTTCAAAGACGTATCAGTATTTATAAACTTTAGAACAGCTGATATAACTTGTGTGGGCATTACCGATACAGGTTTTTATATGACAAATGGCAGTTATTTTCCTAAACAAATACCGTCTTCTAATTTAGAGGGAAAACCGTTTTTGTTAAAAAGTTTTACTGAAAAATATTATGTCTTAACGCCTGATAAAAAAAATACGACCTTCAAAGATGCAAAATTCATCAAAGAGCTGAAACATCAAGATGCTTTTCTGATGGAACGAACAGATAAAACGCG
>JBJOPA010000123.1:0-11236 GCA_046051005.1 Bacteroidota bacterium | reverse complement strand
AATTTCGTGAAAACCTTTCAAATAGGTGCTAATTTTCGCTTGTTTTGCTTCAAAAATTGATAGTATTTTACTTTTCAAAAAAAGTGCCTAAAAAAAGCCCCCCCCCAGTATAAACGGCATTTTTGTCGGTCAAACGATTGTGCGCGAAGGGCATTTTTAAATTTTTATTTTTTTTCGGTAAAATTTTTAGTAAAAAAACGGTTATTTTTGAATAAAAACGGAATTAATTAACATTTGTGTTGAAAAAAGTTGTAAATTTGCGCCGCTTTTGGGGTTTAAATGCTTTTTTAGATAAAGAAAGTTACTTAAATTCATTTTTGGGTCTTTAATAGAGACAGAATTAAATTTTTCTTTTTGTAGATATTTTTAGTTCATTCAAAATTTTTAGAATTTTTTTTTCTTAAACATCATATTTTATTTTTTGCAAGATGGCAAATGATTTGAGATATACCCGTAATATCGGTATCGCTGCGCACATTGACGCTGGTAAAACCACCACGACAGAGCGCGTTTTATTCTATACGGGTGTTTCGCACCGAATCGGTGAAGTTCACGACGGTGCTGCTACGATGGATCACATGGCGCAAGAGCAAGAGCGTGGTATTACTATCACGTCGGCAGCGACCAAAGCATCGTGGACATGGAATGACAACAGCTATGCGTTGAACATTATCGACACCCCAGGTCACGTTGACTTTACGGTAGAGGTGAATCGTTCTTTGCGCGTATTGGACGGCTTGGTGTTTTTGTTTTCAGCAGTTGATGGTGTAGAGCCACAATCTGAAACCAACTGGCGTTTGGCAGACGGCTACAAAGTGCCGCGTATTGCTTTCGTCAACAAGATGGACCGTGCGGGTTCAGACTTCTTTGCTGTTGTGCAAGACATGAAAGATAAATTGGGGGCAAATGCCATTCCACTCCAAATTCCAATCGGCAACGAAGACAAATTTATTGGTGTGGTTGACCTCGTTTCTGGTAAAGCAATCGTTTGGAACGAAGCAGACCAAGGCATGACCTACCAAGAAATCCCTGTTCCCGAAGATTTGGTGGACACGGTTGCAGAATATCGCGAAAAACTCATCGAAGAAGCGGCTACTTATGACGATTCATTGATGGAAAAATATTTTGAAGACCCGAACAGCATCAGCGTTCCTGAATTGCAAGCGGCTATCCGCAAAGCAGTTATCAACATGGACATGACTCCTGTTATGTGTGGTTCGGCTTTCAAAAACAAAGGTGTTCAAGCATGTTTGGATGCAGTTTGTGCATTTTTGCCTTGTCCACTCGACGTTGAGGCAATTAAAGGTACCAACATTGATACCGAAGCAGAAGAAACTCGTCAGCCAAGTGTTGATGAACCATTCGCAGCATTGGCATTCAAAATTGTGACAGACAAATTTGTAGGTCGTTTGATTTTCATGCGCGTTTATTCAGGTCGTTTGGACGCAGGTACTTATGTTTTGAATGCACGTTCGGGCAAAAAAGAGCGCGTTTCGCGTATCTTCCAAATGCACGCCAACAAGCAAAACCCAATTGACTCTGTTGAAGCAGGTGATATTGCTGCCGTTGCGGGTATCTCGGATATCCGTACAGGTGACACCATTTGCTCGCTTGATAGACCTATCATTTTGGAATCTATGACTTTCCCTGAACCTGTAATCGGTTTGGCGGTTGAGCCTAAAACCCAAAAAGATATGGACAAAATGGGCTTGGCATTCAACAAATTGGCTGAAGAAGACCCTACGTTCCGCGTAACTTACAACGAAGAAACCAACCAAACCGTTATCTCGGGTATGGGTGAGTTGCACCTCGAAATCTTGATTGACCGTATGCGCCGTGAATTTGGCGTAGAATGTAATCAAGGCGCACCGCAGGTGAATTATAAAGAGGCATTGACCAATACCGTCACACACCGCGAACGTTTGAAAAAACAATCGGGTGGTTCGGGTATGTTTGCAGACATGGAGTTCCAACTCGGTCCTGCTGACCAAGAGTTTTTGGATAGCGAAGACTTCAAACTCGGCAAGAAAAAAATGCAATTTGAATGGGCTATCGTGGGCGGTGTAATTGACCGTAACTACATGAAACCAATCGAAGGCGGATTCATTTCCATGATGTCGAATGGCATATTGGCTGGTTTCCCTATCGAAGCAATGAAAGTTCGCGTTTTTGATGGTTCGATGCACTCCGTTGACTCGAAACCACTTGCCTTTGAGTTGTGTGCAAAAGAAGGTTTCCGTGAAGCTGCTCCAAAAGCAACGCCGAAACTCATGGAGCCTATCATGAAACTCGAAGTAATTACGCCAGAAGAATACGTGGGTGGTGTTATCGGTGACTTGAACCGTCGTCGTGGTTTGCCGAAAGGACAAGAAACCCGTATGGGCGGCGCAGTTGCCATTCAAGCAGAAGTTCCACTTTCTGAAATGTTTGGTTACGTAACTGATTTGCGTACCCTTACTTCGGGTCGTGCTTCTTCTACCATGGAGTTTGCGCGCTATGCAGAAGCTCCAATGGGCATCGCGGCAGAAGTAATTGCAAATGCAAAAGGTACTGTAAAAGCATAATTTTCTGCTTTTCAGTTTACATAAAAAAAAATGCCATCGTCAAGTTCGCTTGATGATGGCGTTTTTTTTTATTGATTTTTTTTGACCCGAATTTCTTATCTTTGTGGCTCAAAAATCACCTTTCCAATTGAAATATACTGGGGGGGGGCATTTTTAAAAAAAAATTATCATCATAACAACCATTTAGCAACGCTAATGAAATTTGCGACCGTCATTGGACAAGAAACACCTAAACACGTTTTGCAAAATATGATTCGTAGCGAGCGTGTGCCACATGCCTTGTTGCTCTTGGGCAACGCGGGCGCGGGCGCATTGCCGCTGGCACTGGCGTATGTGCAACGAGTGTTGTGCGAAAATGCACTACCCGACCAAATCGAGGCTTGCGGAAATTGCGGGGCATGTATAAAAACTGAAAAATTTGTACACCCAGACGTGCATTTTTCGTATCCGACTGTTGGCGCAAAAATGGTTTCAACGCCTTTTTTGAAGGAATGGCGAACGGCAATTGCTGAAAATCCGTACATGGAAGCCTTCGATTGGTTGCAAAAACTTGATGCCGAAAACAAACAAGGCAACATCACAACCGCCGAATGTTTAGATATTAATCGAAAATTGAGCCTTAAAATTTTTGAGGGAAAATATAAAATTTTGTTGATGTGGTTGCCCGAATATCTTGGAAAAGAAGGCAATCGGTTGCTAAAACTAATCGAAGAGCCGCCCGACAATACGTTATTTGTATTGGTAGCTGAAAATCAAGATTTGATTCTCAACACCATTTTGAGCCGTTGTCAGACCCTGCGATTGCCATCGCTGACCGACCAAAACGTAGCAGAAGGCTTAAAAAACACCGCTATACTGGGGGGGGGGCTTTCCATGACCGATGAAGCCGCAAATGCCATCGCACACTTGGCGGAAGGAAATCTGAACGAAGCATGGCGACTCGCAAAACAAAAAACGGACGATGAAAACGAAAATGCTCAAAAATTTTTGGCATGGATGCGCCACGTTTGGAAAGGAAATGGCGTAGAAATGGTGGCATTTGTGGACGAAATTTCAAAAATAGGGCGCGAAAAACAAAAGGTTTTGTTGCGATATGGATTGCATTTTTTGAGAGAAGTGTTAACTTATCAAATCACCCAAAATCCAGACCTGCGCCTGAGTCCAAACGAACGCGAAACGGCTTTACAAATGCAACGGGTTATGAATTTTGAAAAAATAGAACAACTCAGTGAATTGTTCGACGATTGCAGCCATTTTATAGAAAGAAATGCAAATCCCAAAATTTTATTTCTCGACGCAAGCATCAAAATGAATAAAATTTTAAAAAAATAATTCTAAAAACCATAAAACCACATCTTTCTTGATTTGAAAGATGTGGTTTTACAATTTTTGAAATGATAGGCACACAGTTTTAGCGTATTGCGGTGCAACACAACAAAATAATGCCCTATAAGATGGAGCTAAAAATTTAAATTTTTCGTATTGGTTAATTACTTTTCGTTTCCGTTTTTGTTAAAACTTAACGAGCCGTTGAATCCAAACGCACTTGCAACACATCTTCGATGAGATGCGTAGTCGTAGAATTTGGGAGCAATTGTCCACGTTCCACTTGTTCTAACGAAACGAGCGAAATGCCCACTTTGTCAGCCAATTGTTTAGCGGTCAATCCTTTTTTAAATCGTGCAAAACGCACTTGCTCTCCAAAAGAACGGACGTTTGTATTTGTGCGTACGTTCGCGGGCAATGAGCCACCACCCAACTTACTTGCGCCATTGGTGTAAATACCAAAAGCAAGACAAGCTGCCAATAATGCAACAAAGACTTTCATTATTTAATAATAAAATTTTGCGTGTAGCTTTCTTCCAAAAAACAAATGACAAGCCGACTATTTAAGATTCGAGGTCAACTTTCTTCTGTTTTTTAAATTTCGCTGTTAAAAAAATGTAGGTTCAAAAAAATGTCTGTTTTTTTATAAAAATATGGAGAACCAAAAACAAATGTTTACACGCAAAAAATTCTTTTTAGAATCCTAATTGTCTAAACGTTGCAATTGGTATCTTTCAATCACACTGATGAGTTTTTGGTCATACTGGGGGTCCGTGGCGTAGCCTAAATCCCTCAATCCTTGCGCCCACATTCTGTAATTTCGCCCCATGCGAAACAACGGACGATAGCGGTCGCGCTGTAAAAATTGCGTATGCTCTTGCCAAGACTCGGTTGGGTTTGCATATTTTCGGAAGAAATCCTTGTGGTGGTCGTCCGTAAAATTGGTGCAATGCCCTTTCGGACAGGCTTTTGAAAAACATTTGATGCCGAACTGATTGTTGTTCTTTTGCGCCAAAATGCTTTTGCCTGCACGACTTTCGATAATGCCCTGCGCCATACTAATGCTGGCAGGAATGCCTGAATTTGCCATTTCGCGCTTGGCAATTTGGCTGTACTGGTCAATATAACTACGCACTTGTGCTTCGTGAAGTTCCTCTGGCGAGGCGGGCGCGAAAGGATTGGAACTATGCGCTCCAAATCTTACGGGCTGTGCCGAAGGATTGGTCTGACTGGCGGTGCGTGCTGCTACGGTGCTGTTTTTAACTTCTCTAACTGCAAAATTAGTGCCTTTTCTCCAAGCCACCAAATCTTTTTGGAAAATTGTAAACATAATTATTCCAATTATACAAATTTTTGCAATAAAGGGTAGGTTTTTTTCTTTTTTTTCGGTCGCCATTTTGGGCGGTTCGTGCGTGGGCGCGAGCGATTTTTGGAAGTCGAAGACCCCAAACGTCCGACGGTGGAACTGGTAGCGAAATGCCGTCCAACGTTGCAAAAAGCCTTGCCAAATTGCCAAAAACCAGTCAAAAATGCCGCCAAATTGCCCGCCATACTGGGGGGGGGGCATCGGAGGACGATTCGACGCATTGTCGTAAACTTGGAGCGAGCGATTCAAAAAATTGCCCTGCGATTGCTCTTGTTGACCTGTCGAAACAGGGTCGTTTTTATCAAACCATTTCATCGTGCAAGATTTTTTAAAATGTTTTTAAAAATTGATTAATGTTAAGAAAAAATAAAAAAAGTTAAGTAGTAAAAATGGTTGAAAAAAGAAGAAAGCCGTTACACGCGAGTTAAAAAATAATTTGAATTTGAAAAAGATTCACGTTTAGTTGTTCTGAATCTGTTGATTTTTACGCAAAGATAAAACAATTTGATTCATTTTTGTGTTTATTTTTAAAACATTTTTTGTTTTTTACTTTAAACAATTTGATAACTTATTGATATTCATGTTTTTATAAAATATATTTTTTTTCAAAAAAAATGAAAAAAAAGTTTTTATTGTCTAAAAACGCTTCAATTTTCGTAAAAACTTTACTTTTGCAGCGTCAAAAAGTTTTTTAAAACAATTATAAAAAATTTAAAACAAAATTGAAGATGGGATTATTGGACAATAAAGTGGCATTGGTAACAGGCGGTTCGCGGGGCATCGGCGAGGCAATTGTGCGGCAATTTGTGTCGCAAGGCGCAAAGGTGGCGTTTACGTATGTTTCCGAAGGTTCGGCGGCGCGGTCGGCGCAATTGGTCGAAGAATTGACGGCAAGCGGCGCAACGGTGGTGGCGTTCAAATCTGACGCAGCCGTGTTTGCCGAAGCCGAAACGCTGATTGGCGACGTGGTGAAAGCGTTGGGCGGATTGGATATTTTGGTGAACAATGCGGGCATCACACGCGACAATTTGTTGTTGCGCATGAACGAACAACAATGGGACGAAGTCATCAATACGAATCTAAAATCGGTTTTCAACCTCACGAAACATGCCATTCGCCCGATGATGCGGTCAAAATCGGGTGCTTCCATCATCAATATGAGTTCTGTGGTCGGCGTTTTTGGCAACGCCGGACAAGCAAATTATGCGGCATCAAAGGCGGGCATGATTGGTTTTTCAAAGAGTATTGCGAAGGAATATGGCTCTCGAAATATCCGTTGCAATGTCATTGCACCAGGCTATATCGAAACCGAAATGACGCATGTTTTGGACGAAAAGGTGAAAGAAACCTTCATGAAATCTATCCCACTCGGCAGAATGGGCGCGGGAAAAGAGATTGGCGATGCCTGCGTTTTCTTGGGTTCGGATTTGTCGGCTTATGTTTCTGGACAAGTATTGAGCGTCTGCGGCGGGCTAAATTGTTAGTAAAAAAGCCATTTTTTATAGCAAAATCAGTCGAAATACTGGGGGGTAGTACTTTTCCAAATTTTAAGATATAAAAAAAGCCTCGCATGTGTGCGAGGCTTTTTTTTATCTATTTTCTTAACCACCGATGGCAGCTTTGAAACGATTGTTCACTTCTGTCCAGTTCACGAGGTTGAAAAACGACGCGATATAATCGGGGCGACGGTTTTGATAGTGCAAATAATAGGCATGTTCCCAAACGTCGAGGGCGAGAATGGGCGTACCTTTTTTCTCGGCGATGTCCATCAACGGATTGTCTTGATTTGGCGTAGAAGAAACGAACAAATTTTTATTCGCATCTACACAAAGCCATGCCCAACCCGAACCGAATCGCGTAGCACCCGCTTGCGCAAACTGTTTTTTGAACTCGTCGAAACTGCCAAACGCGCCGTTGATTGCCAACGCAACATCACCAGTTGGATTGCCGCCCGCATTGGGCGCGAGGATTTGCCAAAAAAACGAGTGGTTCCAGTGTCCACCGCCATTGTTGCGAACGGGCATCGGATATTTTGAAATATTGCGGACAATGTCTTCGATGCTCAATTTTTCAGCATCAGTGCCTGCAAGTGCATTGTTAAGATTTGTGACATACGCCTGATGGTGTTTTCCGTGATGGATTTGCATCGTCAAGGTATCAATGTGCGGTTCGAGCGCATTGTGCGCATACGGGAGCGCGGGAAGTTCAAAAGCCATTTTTTTAGAATCTTTATGGGTTTGAGAATTATTTTGACTAACTTTATTTTCTATTTTTTGTTCCACTTTTGGCGCACAACTGGCGGCAAATGTCAAAACAGGTGCAACGCCCACCAACTGAATGAATTTACGACGCTTCATGATTGATTGATTTTTTATTTTCAAGTTATAAAAAAAATGAGTTGTTGTGAATGAAAATTATCATCTTTGCAACGCAAGTTTTTAACGTTATTTTTGGGTTTTTGTTCAATTTTTTGTAGCTTTTTATAGTTTTTCAATCAATTTTTTATCAACTTATATAATTTTATCCCTCAAAAGTGGTTTTATACTGGGGGGGTGCTTTTTTTTATTTTTTTAGATGAAGAAATTAACAATTGTAAAAATCGGTGGAAATGTAGTGGACGACAAAATCGTTTTGTCCAAATTTTTAGAAGACTTTTCAAGAATCAAAGGAAATAAAATTTTGATTCATGGCGGCGGAAAGGTTGCTGACAAAATCTTAAATGCTTTGCAAATCGAGCCGAAAAAAATAGACGGACGGCGCGTCACCGACCAAGCGACGCTCGACGTGGTGACACAAGTCTATGCAGGTTTGATAAATAAAAAAATTGTGGCAACTTTACAATCCCACAACTGCCCTGCGTTGGGGCTTTGCGGCGCAGATGCAAACCTTTTGTTAGCGCATCAGCGACCGCCCAAAAATGGTATTGATTATGGTTTTGCAGGCGATATTGATGTTGTAAATATTAAAGATGGCAATTATTTGTTGAAGCGTTTTGCGCTCGTGGTTGCGCCCATCACGCACGACCAACGCGGGCAATTGCTGAACACCAACGCAGATACCATCGCGGCAACATTGGCAATCGCATTTGCCGAAACTTTTGAGACGACATTGACTTATGTTTTTGAAAAAAAGGGCGTTTTACGGAATATTTTGGACGAAAACTCGGTGATTCCAAGCATTCAAAAACATGATTTTGAGCTTGGAAAACAACAAGGCATTTTTTTTGAGGGCATGATTCCAAAACTCGAAAATGCGTTTTTTGCCATCGAAAAAGGTGTTAAAAATGTAATTATTTGTGGCGTAGAAGGTTTACAAAAAAGCAAAAGTGGCACTAAAATTTCTTAAAAAAAAGCCTCGTTACAATCGTAACGAGGCTTTTTTCTAGGAAAAATAGAATTTTTACTTGATTAAAACAATTTTTCCGAAACCATTTTTGAAATATTCGCTGGTTCCATTTTCATAACTTTCGTAATCGGAGCCGTCTGCTTTTTTGGCGAGTACGCGATAGAGATAAACACCGACTGCCAATTTGTCTCCAAATTCGTCGGTTCCGTCCCAAACATACTCGGTCAGATGCTTGCCGATTTTCAAATCTCCAATTTCATTTTGCGAAATTTCTCTCACCACGCGCCCCGACATCGAAAAGATTTGAATCTTGAATTGCTTTGGCGGCTCGCTTCCCGTGAGCGTGTAGGCAAAACGGCAAGCCGTTGAAAACGGATTCGGATAAGGCAACAAATTAGAAATTGATGATTTCGTAATTACTTGAAAATCAATTTTATATTCTGTTGCACCTGAAATATTTCCCGTTGCGTCTTTTGCGCGAATGGACATATTGTAAACGCCGTCGGCAACAAATTTTGGATTCCATTCTACTTTTGCCTTGTTGTCGTTGACATTGGTGGCGGGCGTAAATCTCAAATTTGGGTCGCTGAAAAACAACATTCTTTCCGTAGCTTCATTCGGATATTTGACCGTAATTCTAAACGAATTGGTGTCTGCAAGCAACAAAAATTTGTTTTCATCTTTCAATTGCATCGCAATACTGGGGGTTGCCGAAATTAGGTCGCCATTCAAAATCCGTTGTCCATCGAAAGTTACGTCAAGCAATGGATTTAAAACGTCGCGTTGCACCACAAAATCGCGTTGTCCGTAGTTGTTGAGATAGACCATTTCGGGTAGCGTTTTTGCTGGATTCACCTCCATCGCGACGCGATAACGCCCTAAAATATTTCGCGTTGGCAAATTCAATTGCGCTACGGCGGTGTCTCCGAGTCGCGCGAGCGGTCGAATTTTCAGGTTGATGACACTATCACGATTATTGATATCTGTAATTGTAAATTTAAAATCTAAACTATCTGAAACGGGTCGAATACCAAGATTTTCGACGGTTGCTCGAACGGGCAGATTTTCACCTTGCATGGTCGTATCGCGTATCACGAGTTGTGCCGAAGGGTTCAACGCTACTTCTTGGAACGGTTCGTAGCCAATTCGCCAAAAGTCGAGTTGCGTTGGTTTTCTGTAAATTGTGTCTCGCGTTTCAAATCTCAATCGGAGTTTTGTCGTTGGATCCACGCCAGTTAAGCTGATAGGAGACGTGCGCGTACGCAACGCGATGGTATCAATTTCACCATTACTTTTGGTTCCAAAAACACTTACTGCAAAATTTTGACGAATACCCGCAGCAGCAGGCGAAGTCTGGAATGTTACGTCACGCCAAGCGGAAACAGGTCCGACGGTAGTCGAAACGACATAGCCCGTATCCCATTTTACGGCAATTTGGCGCGTCAATGTCGTAAACTCTCGCAAAGAATCCGCAAGTTTTTCTCCAATCGGACCGTTGTTTTGACGATAGATGAGTGAATAAGGGCGCGAACCTGTTGTTGCCAAACGGCGTACTTGTTGCGCTCCCTGCTGTTCCAACAATCTAAAAATATTGGTTCCCAATGTGGCGGAATCGCCTGTCCATTGCTCTGGGAAAAATGAAGTATTCAACTTTTGAACAGTCAACACGGAAACATAAGTCCCGTTGGGAATGCTGTCACGCAGAAAATTGATGACTTCACGTCGCTCATTGATATTGTCAGTTCTGAAATAAAGGGCATTTCGTGGACGATTGCCAGGCACCATACCAGGCAACCAATCCGACCCGTAAGGTCTTTCCGTTGCGATATAATTGTAGTAAGCCGCATTGGTTCCATCGAGCAACATAATCATGACCCCCCCAGTATTTAGACCTCCATCATCGCCAGGAAACCATGCTTCATATACTTCATTTCTAAAATAATAAAGCGGCGTTAAATCTGCATTGATTACATTCGCCGTATTTTTCAAAGAAAGTTCTTGAAAATCGTTACTAAATTCCCATTGATTATTATCAACACTGAAACCCAACGAATTTGTAGAATCTTTCAAATATTGATAAGCGTGCGACTGATTCCAAGAATAACCTTCGTTGGGTGCGCCTTGTTGGAACAAAAATGAGCGTGATTCCCAAATATAACCCGCGCCCGCAATCGAATCTGGGCTAATGCGCCAATAATAGACCGTGTTATTCCGCAAGGTAGTGGGAATCGTCCAACGAACAACACCACCCGTTTGAACGATTCGTTGTTGAATTTTAAAATTTGTATTAAAATTAGCACTGGTGTCAAATTCAAAAACATAGCCGCCCGAAGGTGCAAAACTATTTGACGTGCTGGCGCGAAGTGCAAGTGGTTGTTGCCCAACAATCGAAAAATCAAGCGGATACATCGGTGTGGCGTTGATATCGAATAGATAGAATGGAACGCCAAGTGCGCCATTGCTGCTCACCAAATCATTGTTCATTTCGGCAGCGGCGGGTAGCTCCGCGATATTGTTGTCGGCATCAACTCTTACATGAATACGGTTTTGACCCGACGCACGCTTGCCTTGCGACGGCAATTTGAAGCTAAAACGCTGCCGATACTGGGGGGTAGCTATTTTGAGGCGTTTCAAC
>JBJOPA010000122.1:0-4919 GCA_046051005.1 Bacteroidota bacterium | reverse complement strand
GCTTGCCAAGTTTCGCCGCCGTCGTGCGAGGTCATGCTGTTGGCGGGGCTGCCGACTCTGCCGACGGCAAAAATATGGGTTTTATAAGCAATTTCACCGCTATTGATATATTGTTCTTTCACAATGTCAATGGCGCATAAACCTTTTACATAATTGCCAGAATAGGGGACGGGATTCCACGTTTTTCCACCGTCTTTGGTTCCATAGAGCGGAATGGTGTCGGTCACATTTGGGAAATAGTCGGTTCCTACGGTTCCTGCAAAGCCCACATTTTTGTCCACAAAAGCGATGCAACGGAAAAAAGTTCCTTTCTTTTCCAATTGTTTTTCCCACGTGTTGCCGCCGTCTTGGGTGTGATAAATGGTTCCATAACCGTTGACATACCAGCCCGTATTTTCATCAATGAAAGTGATGTCGTCTTGCTTGCCGCGATAGGGTACGGTTGTCCAAATTTTTCGCCAAGGTTGTGGATTGTTTTTCCAATAATCTTGTACAAATGCTATCCAATCTTTATTTGTTTTTGGGATATAAACGTCGGGTGGATAGCCCGTTTTGTCGTAAGATTCGCCCGAATCCAAGTAATTTGCACGGCGCATGGGGACGTAGATTCCAAAATTTTTGCAAGGCATTTCAAAACCATTCAAATTTCCATAATCCAAATATCCACCCGAATTGGTTCCAAAAATGGTGACTTTGTCGCTGATGGCGCGGGCATCTATCAAAAAAGTTTCGCCGCTGCTGCCGTTGTTTTCGTTGCTCAAAACGGCAACTTTTCTAGGAAATGGCAATATTTTTTCAAATTTTGTGGTGTCCATTCCGTCGTCGTACCAACTATTTGGACTTTTTTTGCCTTGCTCGATGCGCTTGTTCATGTAGGCAATCGCGCTCGAATCCATATATTGTCGGTTTTCGGCAAGCACTTTTTCCCATTTCGCCACGTGTTCGGGCGTGAGCCAGTTTTTAGAGCCTTTTCCGATGCCCATTTTGGTGTATAAATAAGGTAAAAGATTGCCGTAAACGCCCGTATCGCCGCCTGAATTGTCTCTGAAATCAACAATCCAATTCGGTATGGTTTTCAATCGGTCGGCATTTCGCAACAGCAAATTGTCCAAGACGGGTTTCAACTCGATGTTACACGATTTTAGGGCAATATAAACCGTCGAATCGTTGAGATATTTTAGCCGAACGTCGCCCATTTCTGCTGCCATTTCGTCCGCTGTCAGCGTGTCGGCGGAGACGGGAAACGACTTTTTCCAAGTGCCGTAACGCGACATTTCCAATACATTTTTGACTGTTTTTGCCACGATGGTGTCCTTACTAAAATTACCTCGTGCGTACACCGTTTCGTAGGTGTTGTCTTTCAAAAATTTGCTTTGAAATTTTATCATGCCCACTCTCCAACTTGGATTGTCGGCTTTTAAAATTACGGCATCGTATTGAGATTTTTTTTCATTAAAAATTACGCCAACTTCGTACCCCCCAGTATTCCAGATGCCTTCGATGGGATTTATGGTGTTTTTTTTATTTTCTAATGATTTGATAATCAATTCTTTATTCCAAGTGGTGGTTTCTGGAATACCGCTTTGCGAAGCGTCTGTTGCTTCGTCGGGCAGATTGGCATTGAGTTGCAAATGTTTGTCGTAGAAAAACAAACGATAGGTTTCCAATGCGCTGTAACAGCCTTTCAAGGTGGTTTGCGTGGTCGCCACTTTGCGCAAAGAATCTACCAAATTGGCATAATTTTTTTCTGTTTTCGGATTCACTTTGTCCTTAAAACCTGAATAATTATTCGACACTTTTTCGATAAAATGATTGAGGTTTAAGAGACAATTGCAACTGTCTATTTTTGTTGGAATTTTTTCTTCTATCGCTCCCAATGGGGGAAGTTTTTCCGATTTGGGGGTTGTTTTTGGGATTGCGCACGCGGCGCAACTGATGAGCATAAATGCGTATAAAATATTTTTCATAACGTTGATTTTTCTATTAAAAAGGTCAAATATACTGGGGGGGGGGTATTTTAGAGAATTTTTATAGACTAATTCTCTAAAATTGACGACAAAAAAAAAGATTTACGGATTGTAAAAATAATCCATAAATCTTTTTTTTATAAAAAACACAGTTCAATATTTTACTAATTTTTGTTGTGTTGTCCCTACTTTTACGATATAAGTTCCGATGGATAGCGTGGAAATGTCGGTCATTTCGTTGGTTTTTCCTTCCAAAACCAATACGCCCGATAGGGTGAATATTTGAAATGTCGCCGCCTGCGGTTTGGTGGGGAATCCTATGGTGACAAAGTCTGCCGTAGGATTGGGCATTATCGTCAATTGGTTGGTTTCGGGTTGGTATAAACTGATGACCTTTGATAACGTTTCTTTTCCGTCAACATCTATTTGTCGGAGGCGATAATAGGATACGGAAAGGGGGGCTTCGTCTATAAAATCGTAGGTTGAATTTCCGCCTTTTGCTGCCACAAAACCGATGGATTTCCAAGCCCCCCGTTCGTCGCGTCTTTCTACGAAGAATCCTTTGTTGTGCAATTCGTTCGCAGTTGTCCAATACAGCTGATTTTTTCTGATGCTTGCATTTCCGTAAAAAAGTAGGAGCGTTACAGGCAAAACGGTGCTGCTGGCGACCGAAAAGGGCGAAAAAGACGAAAGATTAGCGCGACTGATGGAATAAAAAAAGTCCCCCCTCAATCCTCCCGAAGGGGGGAGGTTAGTAGCGGCGGCGACTGGATAAGTGTCCCAAAAACTGTTGTTGTGATGTTGAATATAGCAGCGACTGCGGTCGAAAGTTGGGGTTTCATCGCCTGCGTTCCAAGTGGCGGTCATGGTGATGTTGCTGCCTCCTGCGACCTCCTCCGCAACGTTCCAAGTAGCATTGACGACCGATGAACTGACCGCCGTTCCCGAATTGCCGTTCGCAAGCACTTGATTGCTGACGCGGACGGTGAAATTGTCTGCCGTTCCCGTATTTTCCAAAGTCAAAGGCATAAAACTGGTGTTGTTGCCGACTGGAAATACGACGGCGGCGGTGCCGACATTTCTTTTCAAAAAGCCTGTTCCCGATGTTTTGACAAAGCAAGTGTTGGCGTGATTTACCGCGCCCAAAGCGGTAAGGTTGTTGTTGCCGATGTCGAGACAACCTTGCGTCAGATTCAAGGCATTGTTGACGGTAATATTTTGCCCCAATTGCGCATTGTTTGCCGACTTGTTGACGGTCAAGGCGTAAAAAGTTGTAGGACTTGAACCGCCGATATTGGACATAGATTCCGTTGCATCGCCTTTGAGATGGACGGTGCTGGTGCTGGGCGTAAACGTTCCGTTGTTTTGCCAATTGGTGTTGTCCAACACTACGTGAACGTTGCCCGAAGCGACGAAGTTTGCGCCGTTGATTTTCAAAGTTCCTTGACTGTGTAAAATATTGATTATCAAGAAACTGAAAATTATATTTAAAATTATTTTTAGCATAAGATTATTTTTTTTAAGTGATTTTCTTCCTCCTTTTGGGGGATTGAGAGGGGCTTATACTGGGGGGGGCGTTTTTACCATCAATCCAAAATATATTAAGGGTTTTTTAATTCACCACAATCCATCTAAAATTGCCGCTCAAGATGAGGAATGAACTTGTGCTATTGTTCAATAAAGTAAATATAGTTTGATTGGCATTGGGGCTATGAGATGTATAAGAGCAATATTGCATATAGCCATTTGCGCTCGACCCAGGTCCGCCCGACGCATTGCCTTCGGTACTCATCATGACGACTGGGCTATACCCTAAATTATGCGTCCATGTGATGACTATGTCAGATAATGGTGGAATGACAACGGGAACCGTGTAAACAGTCTGTCTGATGCTACCATTGACTGATAACTGGCGTGGTTGCGTATTTCCGTCAAGGCTAAATTCGATTATCGTAGATATGGGGTCAGTTGTCATCGTTCCCGTAACAATCGTAGGGTCTGCCGTTGGGCTTCCAGCTGTGATTACAACTTTACCCGTATTATCCATTTTGATACCTTTATTTGTGCCATCATTTGTAATCCAGTTGTTATTTGCATTGATATTTTGGCTTGCCGTATGATTGCCCAAATTATCAGCACCCGTTGGAATGGTTTGCGTACTCAAATCCCCATCTGCATTGGCAATCACCATTCTATTGCCCGAACCAGCGAGCGTTCCAATATTGACACCATCGGCAGGATTGAGATACAATTTTGACCACGCCGTCAAAGCACTATTGTGTGCGCCAATTGTGGCTTTGCCATTTTGCGTACCCATTACCACTCTGTCGCCGCCCGTACCGCCGACGTGCAAGCCAATCCAGTTGTTAAAACCGCCATTTGCGCCAGTAGTTGTTCCGTCGTTTTGGCTATTGATACCCAAACGACTACCCGTGCTATTCCATGTCAGATTAGCATTACCTGAACCGTTGCCGCTTGCATTAGCCACCATTACTTGCCCATTGGTAGCTGATGAGTTGAGTGTTGAAAGCATCACCCAACTAGAACCTGTATAGTAATAAAACCCCGCCGTGCCGTCGGTTTGATATATCAACAAACCCGTAGTGGGTGTGGTAGGGCGATTCGCTTGTGTCACACGCGGGATGAGCAAGCCTTTATTGGTGCTTTTAACGTCGAGAATCGCACTTGCGTCAGCCGTGCTGCCATCGGTATTGATGGAAACGCTTTGGGCGTTTATACGGGTGCAGCCAAATATAATGGTTGCGGCGAAGAGAATAAACTGTTTCATTGATTATACTTTAAACTAATAATATTTGAGAATAGAGGAGTCGTTTTCTTTTGGTTTTTTGGGGAAGATAGTTTCTCAATTTGTGGGATTGATGAGGAAAAACAAGGGCGTTTTGTTTTTCCAAAAATAGAGATTACATTAACATTCCTGCTTCCTGTGGAAAG
>JBJOPA010000121.1:0-5768 GCA_046051005.1 Bacteroidota bacterium | reverse complement strand
GAAACGCCCATTTCTTTGGTCAGTTTACAAAAAACACAGCGTTGTAACCCCTGTTATGCAACCGATAGAACGGCTCCCGTGATTCAAAATTGCCCTGCTTCGGGTATCGTTAATTACAATTTATCGTCATCAGGCACGCAATTCACGCGGTCACTTTTGGCAGAATTGAACATTACGAGTTCCGATAATTGCCCCATTGACGCTATCTTTCCAATAGAATTTATGTATCCAAATGTCTATTTTGCCGATTGGAGGGCTTCGCGAACGTTTAGTTTGGTTCGATATGATTCGGCGGGCAATAAAGCGCGCTGTAATTTTACGGTTCAATTCTCGAATCCACCTTGTGCATTTTTTACATCACCACCTGTGATTGCCAATTGTCCTGCCAATATTTCGCTGCAAGCGGCGGCGGGTCAAACTTGCGCAACCGCAACTTGGACAACACCAACGGCAACAAGTACAAGCGGGTTAATCCCCATTTCAAGCATTACGAGCAATTTCCAATCAGGCACGTGTTTTCCAATCGGAACAACGGTCGTCACTTACACGGTCACCGACTCGTGCGGTCGAACGTCAACTTGCAACTTCAATGTCGTCGTTACTGGCGGCGGCGGCGGCTCAACTTGTACGAATAATCTTTTGCAAAATGCAGGATTTGAAAGCGGTTTGAACAGTTGGGACGGCAATGGCGTTGTCACCACAACTGCCAATACGGGTACTCGTGCCGCAAGAATCTGTAATTCAGGTGACGTTATTTATCAACAACTCACCGCCGTTGGGGGTCGTGTCTATCAACTCAGTCAAATGTCGGTTCGCGTTGATGCAGCTACAAATGGTTTGATAGGCATCAAGTTTATGAACAGTAGTTTTACCCCCATTTTAGACGTTGCAGCAATTGGCATCAATCAAAATCAAAGTAATTATACCCAATTGTTTAATACACCATTTTCGATAACGGCTCCTGCGAGTGCGGCTTATGTGCAGGTTTACGTCACCAAATCGAATGGAACGGGTTGCATTTATGTTGATGATGTCTGTTTTAGTCAAAATACTGGGGGGGGCGGCAATCCTTGCCAAACAACGGCTGCGCCTGTCATTTCGGGCTGCCCGACCAATATTTCGATTCCAGCAACGACGGGACAAATTTGCGCCAATGCTACTTGGACGGCTCCAACGGCAACAGGTTTGCGCGTTAGTTTGACGAGTAATTTCCAGTCGGGCGCGTGTTTTCCGATTGGTATTACAACCGTAAACTATACGGCAACGGATTCCTGCGGACGCATGGCAACTTGCTCATTTACCGTCACCGTGACCAATAATACTGGGGGGGGGGCAGATTTGGGACTTTCCATCGCGCCAAACCCTACAACGTATCGCCCCTACTCTACCAATGTCGTTTCCGTTACGGCGCGAAATAATTCGACAACGCCGATGACAAATGTGCGTATAGAATTTCCGTTTCCTGCCAATACGGTCAATGGTGGCAGCGCAGTGGCTTCGTTTGGCACTTGGAACGAATGGTGCGCAGGCGGTCGTCAATGTTTTGAATGGACGATTCCGACCCTCGCCGCCAATAGTTCGGCAACATTGGCAGTACCGTTGTTTATCTTAAATCCGACGGGAAATATTATCGTGACGACACGATTGTTGGCATCTACACCAACCGACGGCAACGCTGCCAACAATACCGCATCGGCAACCATCACGCCCGTAGCGAGTGCAGCGCAAAATATTGCTAGCGCAGAACACTTTTTGTCGCCTACGCAAGCCGTGCCAGTGGTGTTGCAAAAATTATTTCCAAACCCTGTCGAAGCGGATTTGGTCGTTGATTTAGAAAGTATTGAAAAACGTGATGTTCAATTTTTCATCTATGACGTGGCGGGAAAACAAGTCGAAACTTACACGCAAGCCATCGAAAAAGGGAAAAACAGAATCGTTTTTGATATATTTCACTTGCCGCAAGGCACGTATTATCTCAAATCAAATGCGGGGAGTGGACTTGCTTCTGCCATGCGATTTGTTAAATTTTAAATTTCATATCTAAAAAAAAGAACCTTCACGCGCACGTGGAGGTTCTTTTTTTTATGGGTCATCAATATTTAATTTTATTTTTATCTTTTTAAAAAAAATAAAATACTATAAAAACTAAAATTGCATTCTGTAAAAAATGCGTCAAAGCTTAAAAATCGGCATGACCTTATCATTTTCCTCCGTATAAATAGCATTATCTTTACAGAGATAAAATTTTTACTTATATTTTTTTACTACAAAATAATTTATTTTTTATGATGAAAATGAAATTTCAAATGTCTAAAATTTTGGCAGTTGCTGCCTTGTTGACGGGTATAATTGTCTTTGAAATGGCTTGTCAAAAAGACGATACCACAGACCAACCGACGCTCACGTTGCGACTCACGGACGGTCCCGCGAGCTATCAAGCGGTCAATATTGATATTATTGGCGCAGAAGTTCACGTCAACAAAGATGTCAACAGTGCGAATGGTTGGCAGCCATTGAACATTCAAACTGGTATTTTTAATATATTGAGTTTGAACAATGGATTGGACACGTTGCTCGGCAGCACGCCTTTGCCCGTAGGCGACATTTCGGAAATTCGCTTGAAATTGGGTACGAACAACACCGTAAAAGTGAACGGCAGTACCTATCCGCTTTCGATTCCGTCGGGCGGCGAGTCGGGTTTGAAATTAAAATTTGAAAAAAAATTGGTCGCAGGCGTGAGTTATGAAGTATTTTTAGACTTTGATGCCGCCAAATCCATTAAAGAAAAAAATAGAACGACCTACGAACTCAAACCCGTATTGCGTTTGTTCACATCGGCAACCAGTGGCAGCGTACGCGGCACGGTTACGCCCGTTTCGTGTCGCGCTGTCGTGTATGCGTTGCGCGGCGTGGACACCATCACATCGGCATTTCCAGTAGCTTCGACGGGAAAATTTGTGTTGATGGGACTTGATGCAGGGACTTACACCATTGCCGTCAACAGCGATTCTTGTTTGAATAAAACTTTAAACAATATTACAGTGGAAACGGGAAAAGCAAACGACGTAGGAACCGTGCAATTGAGATAAAATATTGATTTTTAATTTGTTATACATTAAAAATCGGCTTGTTTGTGAACAAGTCGGTTTTTTTTGTTTGAAAAATGGTTTTCCTACTCCCTTCGGGGGGATTATACTGGGGGGGGGCATTTTTTGGATTTTACGCAATTTGTTTTTATTGAATGTGTATATTTTTTCAGAAAAAAGGGAAAAAACAATTTCTTAAATGCCAATCTTGCTGTATCTTTGGCGCGTTTTTGGAAAAATACAATCAATTATCAAATTTTTGAAAAAAATCAAAGGCAATTGTTATGAAAAATTACATCGTTCACGACGAATGGAAAGTTGTTGAAAACGAATTTCGGGCAGAATACAACGAAATTTCGGAATCCCTGTGCGCCATCGGAAACGGAAGAATGGGGCAACGCGCCAACTTTGAAGAAGCATATAGCGGCAAAACGTTGCAAGGCAGCTACGTAGCTGGCGTTTATTATCCCGACAAAACAAAAGTTGGTTGGTGGAAGAACGGGTATCCCGAATATTTTGCAAAAGTCTTAAATGCACCGCGTTGGATTGGCATTGACGTGAATATTGACGGCGAAACATTGGATTTGGCAACTTGCAAAGTCGAATCTTTTTCGCGTGTTTTGGACATGCAGCACGGCATTTTGGAGCGAAAAGCGATTGCCACAACGCCATCGGGAAAGAAAATTTCGATTCATTCAGAACGTTTTTGCTCTGTCGTTGACGATGAAATTGGAGCGATTCGCTACAAAATTACGCCCCTAAATTTTGACGGAATCATCACTTTGACACTCGACGTTGATGCCGATGTGAGCAACAAAGATTCCAATTGGGAAGAAAAATTTTGGACAGAAGTTTCAAAATTGGTCAAAAATACGTCGGTTGTCGTCGTTGCGGAAACGAAAAAAACAGCGTTCCAAGTTGCTACGGGCATGACTTTTCAGTTGTTTAACGATGGAAAAGAGGTGGACGATTTTGTCAGCAAACGCACCAAACGCGACAAATTTGGCGCGTGTAGCGTTGCCGTTTCTGCCAAAAAAGGAAAGGAAATTGTGGTTTTGAAATACGCCGCCGTGTTGAGTTCTGAAAATCACGCCAAAGACGTATTGACCAAACATTGTAACGATACACTCAAAAAAGCCCTCAAAAAAGGTTTTGAAACCTTAAAAACAGAACAATCTTTGGCGTGGCTCGATAAATGGAGCAAATCTGACATCGTCATCGAAGGCGATATTGCGGCGCAACAAGGCATTCGTTTCAATATTTTTCACCTCAACCAAACCTACACGGGCGAGGACGAGCGATTGAACATCGGTCCGAAAGGTTTTACGGGCGAAAAATATGGCGGTTCGACGTATTGGGATACCGAAGCCTACTGTTTGCCGTTTTATTTGGCGAACGCCGATGAAAAAGTTGCCAAAAATTTGCTCATCTATCGTTGGAAACAGCTTGGAAAAGCCATCGAAAATGCGCAAAAACTCGGTTTTACTGGGGGGGCTGCCCTCTACCCGATGGTGACCATGAACGGCGAAGAATGCCACAACGAATGGGAAATCACGTTCGAGGAAATTCACCGAAACGGGGCAATTGCCTACGCCATTTACGATTATGTGCGTTACACCGACGATAAATCGTATTTGGGTGAATATGGTTTCGACGTTTTGTTGGCAATCGCAAGATTTTGGGCGCAGCGCGTTCATTTTTCAAAAGCGAAAAACAAATATGTGATGCACGGCGTAACGGGACCAAATGAGTACGACAACAATGTCAACAACAATTGGTACACCAATTATATCGCCGTTTGGTGCATGAAATATACGTTGGAAGTTGCGGATTATATCAAATATGACGACCCTGCGCGCTATGCAGAATTGGTTTCAAAAAACAATTTTGACGAAGCGACCGAAAGCGCAAAAATGGAAGATATTATTCAAAATATGTTCTATCCGACGGACGAAAAACTGGGCATTTTCTTGCAACAAGAAGATTACATGGACAAAGATTTGTTAGTGGTTTCGGATTTACGTCCAGCAGACCGTCCGTTGAATCAAAAATGGTCTTGGGATAGGATTTTGCGGTCGTGTTTCATCAAACAAGCCGACGTTTTGCAGGGTTTATACTTTTTTGAAGAAGATTTTACGGAAGCGCAACAACGGGCAAATTTTGATTTTTATGAACCAAGAACGGTGCATGAGTCGAGTTTATCGCCTTGCGTGCATGTAATTTTGGCAACCAAATTGCAAAAATACGAAAAAGCGTTGGAAATGTATTTGCGCACCAGTCGCCTCGACCTCGACGATTACAACAACGACACCGAAGATGGTTTGCACATCACTTCGATGGCGGGAACTTGGATGTCGGTCATCAAGGGCTTCGGCGGTATGCGCGTGCGCGACGGAAAAGTCCATTTTGCACCGTATTTGCCTGAAAATTGGTCGGCGATGGGTTTCAAAGTGCGTTTCAGAGGCGCGAGTTTGGAGGTGAAAGTTTCGCAACACGCCGTTACCGTCGAAAATGAAAGCACCGAACCGATTGAAGTAATCATTTACGACAAAAAATACCGCGTAGAAAGCGTTTCGACGATTGAAATCAAAAAATAAAATTAAGAAATAAAATCATAAAAAAAATGACTCGTATTGATGCACAATACGAGTCGTTTTTTTTATTTTTTGTCTTAATTTTTTT
>JBJOPA010000120.1:0-9789 GCA_046051005.1 Bacteroidota bacterium | reverse complement strand
GTTTTTAAGTTATAAAATATCATTTTCTTGTAACTTTTCTATCATTTTCTTGCATAAACATTTTCAAAAATGGCTAAAAAACTTCTTCAAATCCGCCCACTCCAACAATATGCCAACACGCCCAACTGTTCCCGAACCCAAAATTGCCACAATTCCAAACCTCTTTCATCGGGAATTATCGTGCTTTCGGCGTTCCAAATCAAAGGTTTCGCTTGATAATTTGTCGCATAACAATCGAACGAAACGCCTTGTTTCCAAAAACAACCCGCCGCCCGTTTCATGTGTAAGGCTGATGTTATCAATAAATTTTTCCCTTTTTTCATGCCCAAACTGTCCAACAATTGAGCAGAAAAAAGCGCATTTTCATGCGTATTCCTCGAATTGGGTTCCACCAAAATGCAACTATCCGCAACGCCCAACGCCAACAAATAGTCTCGCACGAGACGCGCTTCTGCAAGGTCTTCGTGGTTCAAAGTCAGCCGTCCGTCGCCGCCCGAAATCAATATTTTTTTAATCTTTCCCGTTTTCAAATAAAACAACGCATCGGTCAACCGATTCGACGCAACGTTGAACGGCAATGGGTCGCCCTTGCGCAACGCACGACCTTTCAAATACGAAAATCCGCCCAACACAATGCCTACATCATAGGTTTTTTCGGACGACATGTCCACACTTTTCACCTGATTTTCATAGAAATCAAACACCCGATGGCTCAAAAATGGATTTGTCAAAAAAATAAGCCCAAAAAGTGTACCCCCCAGTATCCGACGGCGTTTTTGCTCATTTTTGCTGCGAAATGCCCAAATTAATAGCCCCAACAACCAAAAAACAGGCTGTGAAAAGACAAATAAAATTTTAGAAAATATAAAAAACATCGTCAATAATTGCTTACAAATTGCCTATAAATTACTTTGTGCATCTAAAAATGCACAATTCCATGAATAACTAAAATCTTGATTCAACACGTCAAAAATATCCGATTCGATTTGATAATAATTGCGACGAACGGGCAATTTCAAAAACACGCCCGACGCAGTACGATGCAACGTAAACGCCAAAGGCAAAAACTTTCCACGCCGATTTTCGACCATTTTTATCGCTATTTTCTCCACTTTTCTGGGCATTTCAGACAAATTTACACCCAATCGAATTTCTGAATCCGCAGGTTGTAACATTTCAAATTGCTTTTCTGTAATTTGATTAAACGCTTCAATCCCTTCAAAAATTTTAAAAAAATCGGACAAACTATCCAATGGAAATTTCACCACAAACGCATCTCGAACGCCCAACCAACCAGTCGAATTTTCGGATTTCGTGAACAAAATTTCAGGATTTTCATCAATTTTCAACGTAAAATTGATAATATTTTCTGTTTCCACTGAAACAATTTTCTTTTTGAAAGATGCTTTTGTGCCAAAACTTTCAGAATAATATACCGTCCATGCAAGGAAAGCTCCTAATAATAAACTGTAACGCATCAAACGAGGTTTCCAAAAAATGGCATAAATTTGTCGCAAAAGCGGTGGCGCGTGATTTCTCATAATGTCAAAAAATTAAGTGTATGTTTTCTAAATCACAAAAGTATGCCTATTTTCCGAATCTCAAAGCACCCCCCAGTATAATTGCCATTTTTTGTCATTTTTTCATCAAATTATTTTTTTCAAAACACTTTTCCCAAAAAAACGTAGAAGAAAACCGATAAAACGTCGTATCATTGTAAAAAAATTTGGATTAACAATATGGCTAAAAGTAATTTCAAAACCGTCATCGAAAACGGTTATCAGTTCGAGGGCAACAGTTTTGTGGTCGGCGCAGCCATGCTCGACGGCAAAAGTGAAGCAGGTTTGCAAGTGAAAATTCCCCTCAAAACCCTCAATAGACACGGTCTCATCGCGGGCGCAACGGGGACGGGCAAAACAAAATCCCTGCAAATGCTCGCCGAAAACTTAGCCGCAAACGGCACTTCTTGCCTACTCATGGACATCAAAGGCGACCTTTCGGGCATCGCCGCCGCAGGAACGGTCAACGAAAAACTCGAACAACGCGCTCAATTGATGAACCTAAAATTCGAGCCAAACACCTTTTCGACCGAGTTTTTGACCCTCAGCCAAGAGCGCGGAGCCAGATTGCGCGCCACCGTCACCGAATTCGGACCCGTTTTGTTTTCAAAAATTTTGGGACTCAACGACACCCAATCGTCGGTCGTTTCGGTCGTTTTCAAGTTTTGCGACGACAGCGCAATGCCCCTACTCGACCTCGAAGATTTCAAACGGGTGTTGAGCTATTTCATGAACGAAGGAAAAGACGACACCCAAGCCAAATACGGAAACATCAGCCCCATGACCATCGGCACCATTTTGCGGCGCGTCATTGAACTCGAACAGCAAGATGCCGCTATCTTTTTCGGCGAAAAATCGTTTGAAGTCAACGATTTGTGCCGATTCGACAGCGAAGGTCGCGGCGTGATTTCGGTCGTCCGATTGGCGGATATTCAAAGCAAACCTAAACTTTTTTCGACGTTTATGTTGCAATTGTTGGCAGAAATTTATCAAACGTTTCCAGAAGCGGGCGACATTGAACAGCCAAAATTGGTCGTTTTTATAGACGAAGCGCACCTCGTTTTTGCCGAAGCCTCCAAAACGTTGCTCGACCAAGTCGAAACCATCATCAAACTCATTCGCTCAAAAGGCGTGGGCGTTATTTTTTGTACCCAAAACCCCAACGACATTCCCGATGCCGTGTTGGGTCAATTGGGCTTGAAAATCCAACACGCCCTCCGCGCTTTTACCGCAAAAGATAGGCAAGCCATTCGTTTGGCGGCGCAAAATTACCCGATTTCTGAGTTTTACGATGCAGAAACACTCCTGACTTCGCTTGGAATCGGCGAAGCACTCGTGACCGCATTGAACGAAAAAGGCGTGCCTACCCCACTCGTCCACAGCCTCATGCGCCCGCCCGCGACGCGCATGGACGTGCTTTCCGATGCCGAACTCAACGCCATTGTCAGTGCTTCGCCGTTGGTTAAAAAATATGACGAAGTCATCAATCGAGATTCCGCAGCAGAAATTTTGACGAAAAAAATGACGGGTGAAGACGGAAATACGCCCCCCCCCAGTACTTCCGCCAAAAAAGGAGCAAAAGAAGAAAAAAGTGTCGTCGAAACCATTTTGACCAGTTCGCCCATCAAACAAATGGGAACCACCGTCATTCGCGAGGTTACAAGAGGATTGTTAGGAATTTTGAAAAGAAAATTCTTTTAAAAAATTGGATTTATGCAAAAAAAAAACCGATTCACGTTTGCGAATCGGTTTTTTTTTTCGTTCTTATAATGGTGTCAACTTTATGTCAACACGTCAACAATGGTTTTGAGGGCGACGAAAATGGGTTCGCGTCCTTCTTTCGTGACGGGGCTGTCTTCGTCGTCGGAAAGCATGTCTTCGGCAAAAGCGAGCAAATCTTCTTGGTCAGTCGAATCGAAAAAAATGTCAATTCGTTCTCTAAATCTTCTTTCGGTGATGCCCTCCAATTTTTCCCAATTGCTTTCTTCGGCTTCAGAAATTTGTTTTTCCGAAACCTTTGGCAATGCTTTTTGATAGGCGGTTTCAACGGATTTGAAAATGACGAGTGCCGAAAAAGTCATCAATTCTCTTTCGTCTTCGGTCAATAATTCGGCATCTTCGGTGAACAAATAGTTGAACAAAGCGGGTTGTTTGCGCGAAAATTCGGTCACGGCGGCTTCATAATTTCGCTCGTCCGATTCCAATTCTTCGAGCGTTGCGTCAATAATATCTTCTGTAACAAAAACGGAAGTAGGCATCATTTTTTTTTAAATACTTTTAAAATTCTGTTGAATTTCTTTCGATTTCTTTCGATTTCTTTTGAAAAATTTTTTATAGCGGCAAAATTAGGCGTTTTTGTTTGATATTTGACAACATTTTAGAGATTTGTTGAAAAAAAATGCCCCCCCCCAGTATATTCCGCCTTTTTTGTCAAAAATTATAAATTTATTTTATAAAAAAAAATGAAAATCGCCACAAAATAAAATTTGTAAAAAACCTTGACCCAAAACCCATCAAAACTCGTACTTTTGCGCAATATTGCTGCCCAAAAATAGGCACATTTTGAAAAAATACTTTTCTTTAAAATATATGAAATTAAAATTCTTAATATTTTTTTCTTTCTTTTTGATGGGTCGCGTGCAGGCGCAACGTCCGCCCGCAGGCGTAGGCGGCGAGACGACAAAAAGCAAAAAAGATTCTTTGGACGACGCTGGATTGGAGCCAAACGCATTAGACACTTTCAGGATACGTTATTTTTTTTCCAGTCAACCCAACGTTTCCATTTGGTGGAAAGATTCGTTGTTAGACAATCATTTTCAGCAATTTGACCCTACGCGCCGACTCGATTTCGACGCTCGAAATTTGGGAAATGCCGCCACCGCCGCACAACCGACGGTGTTTCAGACGCGGGCGCGGGCGGGCTTCGATTTTGGCTTGCATCAGTTCGATATTTACGAACGACGCGCCCGAGATTTGCGCTTCTACGACCGCCTCGACAAGCCGTTTACGGACATTTCTGCATCGCCAAATTCGGAGAGCGATTTGTCTGTAAAAGCCACTTTTGCTAGGAAATTGGCGAATAATACGCAAATTTCATTGGATTATGAACGCATTTCCAACATCGGCGCGGTGACGCGAACGATTGCCAAGAGCTTTGGTTTTCAGAATTTTGCACGCGCTCGACACGTCGCATTTGCCGCAGGAATTTGGAAAAAAAGTGCCAACAAACGCTACGAATATTTCCTAAATTATGCCCTCAACACCGCCCTTCAATCCGACAATGGCGGTTTGGTGAACGATACTTTTTATAAAACGCCAGTCACACAAGCGACCTTTGCGCGAGTTGCCGTTCAGCTTCAAAATGCCCAAACGCGACACGACCGAAACGAAATTTCGCTGCGCCAATCCTATCAACTCAACACGACCAAAACCGATTCCACAAACCCCAATCGGCGCGCCTATTTGCTCAAACATTTATTGAATTACGAAAGTTTTAGCGCAAAGACGTATGACGTTGCGACGACAACAAATTATGATTCGGCGTATTATAAAAGCTATTTTTTCGACGAACGCGGCGTGCGTTTTGTTGGAAAATACAAATTATTGGAAAATACGTTTTTGTTAAATACCAACCGAAAAAAAGCTTCGGATACTGGGGGGGGCGATAATTTTGACGTGGGCATTGCCCATCAATTCGTGGAAAGCCAACAAGAGGGCGACGGAAAAAAAACGCAACAAAATTTTGCGCTCAAAGGCAATTTCAACTGGATTCCAACGCCGTTGTTTTCGGTTTCGACCGATGCAACGCTGTTTTTTGCGGGCGCAAATGCAGGCGATTATCAACTCAACGCCGTGTTAAAATCTGAATATAAAAATTATTTAAATTTAGAAGCCGCGTTGAGCAGCCAACTCTACGAACCCACGACCTTGCAACAAGATTTTTGGGGAACACAACGCCAAATTTACGGCAATTCGTTTCAAAAAACAGCCGAAAATCAGTTGCGCGCCGCCATCGAAATCCCAAAAACGGGAACAAAAATTGCCTTCCGCACGACGCTGTTGAACAATTATGTCTATTTTGATTCCACTTTTTTGCCGCAGCAAACGGGCAATGCCATCACCGTTTTGCAACTCATGGCGACTCAAAATTTGAAATTAGGCATTTTTCATTTCGACAACAATATGGCGTTGCAACGTTCTACAAACACGTTGTTACAATTGCCTTCGTTGACGCTCAAACACGATATTTATGCCGAATCGTTGCTTTTCAAACGGGCTTTGCGCTTGCGCGTGGGCTTTAACGTTAGATATTTTTCTAATTTCTTTGCCGACAATTATCATTCGTTGATTGGGCAATTTACGTGGCAACAACGCACCGAAATTGGCAATTATCCCGCCATTGATGCCTATGTTTCTGCAAAAATCCAAACGTTTCGGTTGTTTGTAAAAATGGAAAATCTCACGCGGGTGTTGGGCGCGAGCCAAACGGTGTTCTATCAAATCCCAAATCACCCGACTGGCGAACTTTATTTTCGATTCGGTTTGAGTTGGAAATTATCTGACTAAAAAAGTAAATTTTTACCAAAAATAATTTCAAAAAACGCCAAAATGTTGCCATTGCATCATTTTGGCGTTTTTGTACTGGGGGGTATTTTTTTTTGAAAAATTTTAGAAAAAATATTGATTTTTTTCAATTTCAAAAAAAGTTTTTCACATTTCGGCTTGATTTTGAGAAAACGTTGTACCTTTGCTTATTGATATTTAATCTAAATAAAAGAAGTAATTAAGAGGCATCAAAAGGGAATTAAAACATGAATTTAAACAAAACACTTTCAGAACTCAAAGAAGGAGAAGCTGCGATTTTAAGCGGTTTTAGCGATGAATATTTTGCAGGCAAATTGCTTTCGATGGGTGTTTTGCCGGGTTCTCGGGTGTTGTTGATTCGCCGATTGCCCAACAAAGGCGGCATTTACGTGCGCGTGGAAGCCGCAAATTTTGCATTTCGAGACGAAGAAGCAAAATTAATATTGATTGCTTAAAAATGTGTTCCCCAAAAAAAATACATGATGAAAGATAAGAATAAAAATAAAGAACATTTTTTATTTGCACTCGTGGGGAATCCGAATGTAGGCAAATCGTCTATTTTCAATCATTTGACGGGTTTGCGACAAAAAACAGGCAACTTTCCAGGCGTTACGGTGGACAAAAAAATCGGTTCGATGCCCCCCCCCAGTATTTCCGCCAATTTTGAGGTCGAAATGAGCCTTCCTTTCCGTGTCATTGACCTTCCGGGCGCGTATAGCCTCTATCCAAATTCGCAAGATGAACGTGTCGTATTAAATGTTTTAAGCAATCCAAACGATGCGCATTATCCCGATGCAATTGTTTACGTCGCCGATTTGACGGCTTTGGAACGGCATTTATTGTTGTTCACCCAAATTCGAGATTTAGGTTTTCCGATGATTTTGGCAGTTTGTATGACCGATGTTGCCAAACAACAAGGCATTTTGCTAGATAAATTGGCACTCACCGACGAATTGCAACTGCCCATCGTAGAAATAAACGGCAGAACAGGCGACGGAATCGAGCTGTTGAAAAACGAAATGGAGAAAATCGCCGAACTCAAAAAGTCGTTTTATTGCTCAAAACCCATCTATCAACCCACCTCCGAAGAACTCAAAGTCGTGGAACGCATGCGCTTGTTGTTGCCCATCGAAACCAATTATCAAGGCGTTTTGTGGGCGCATCACTACGAAAAATTGCCATTTCTAGGGAATTTTGAAAAAAATATCGTCCGAAAAATCGTCGAAGAAGAACACATGCAAGACCTCAAATTGCAAATTTCGGAAACCTTGCATCGCTTTCAAAAAATGCAACCGATGGTGGGAGTAGGCATTAAAAGGACGTTGAAAAAAACCGAAAACCTCACCGACCAACTCGACAAAATATTGACCCACCCGATTCTCGGAAAAATAATTTTCATCGCCTTGATGTTGTTTGTTTTTCAATCCGTTTTTTCGTGGGCAGAAATTCCGAAAGGTTGGATTGAAACAGGTTTTACGGAATTGACCAAATTTTTGAACCAATCGTTGCCAAAAATTTGGCTCACCAAACTCCTGACCGACGGCATTTTGGCAGGTTTGAGTGGCGTTTTGACGTTTGTTCCGCAGATTGCTATCCTTTTTTTGCTCACTTCTATACTCGAAGAAGTGGGTTATATGGCGCGTGCCGTCTTTTTGTTCGACCGATTTATGCAAAAATTTGGGCTAAACGGGCGGAGCGTGGTGGCGTTGGTGTCGAGCGGGGCGTGCGCGATTCCTGCGGTCATGTCCACGCGCACGATTTCAAATTGGAAAGAACGATTGATTACGATTATGGTCACGCCGCTCATCAGTTGCTCGGCGCGAATCCCCGTTTATACGCTTTTGGTCGGTTTTACCGTGCCAAATGAACGTTTTTGGGGCATTGACCAACGCGGTTTGGCATTTGCAGGGCTTTACGTGTTGAGCGTTTTGTCCGCACTTTTTGCAGGTTGGGTGTTCAAAATGATTATCAAAAACACGGAACCTGCCTTTTTAGCCATCGAATTGCCCGATTATCGAATGCCCGTTTGGAAAAATATTGTCTTCAACGTTTTGTCAAAAACCAAAGCATTTGTCATGGGCGCGGGCAAAATCATCATCACGATTTCCATCGTTTTGTGGTTTTTAGCCGCTTTCGGACCCGAAGAAAAAATGAATCGAGCCGAAGAAAACGCACTAAAAATCGCTAAAACAGAACAATTGGACAGCCTTTCTACCGAAAATTTGATAGCTTCGCTGCGATTGGAAGAAAGTTATGCAGGCATTTTGGGCAAAACCATCGAACCCGCCATCGAGCCGCTTGGCTTTGATTGGAAAATCGGGATTGCGCTCGTTTCGTCCTTCGCCGCACGCGAGGTTTTTGTCGGAACCATGACCACCATTTACAGCATCGGGCAGTCAGACGACGACTCGACCTTGCGCGAGCGACTCAAAAATGAAAAAAGACCCGACGGAACACCGCGATATTCCTTCGCCATGGTGTTGGCGTTGCTGTTGTTTTACGTGTTTGCCATGCAGTGCATGTCCACATTAGCCGTCGTAAAACGGGAAACCAATGGCTGGAAATGGGCAATTATCCAGTTCGTTTTTATGTTTGCGATGGCATATTTGAGTGCGTTGGCAGCGTTTCAAGGCTTGCATTGATTGTTTTTTAATTACATTAAATAAATAAAAATACATTATTATCGAAATTAGCGAAAAAAGGGATTTTTGCGCGACTTATTTTTGTCTCAAATTATATTATTTTTTAACAATTTAAAATGAGGTGGAAATGAAAAAACAGATTCCTTTTTTATTGATTTTATTTCGATTGTGTTTGGCTCCCATTATTTTGTGTTTGACCCATTTTTATGGTGAACAGGCAAAATTGAGTATCTTGGTTTTGATGTATTTGGGCTTGATTTCTGACATTTTTGACGGCATTGTCGCCCGTTCCGTAGGCGTGGCGACGGCAAAATTGCGACGAATGGACAGCCAAACGGATATGATTTTTTGGCTATCTATCGGAGTCGCTACGTGGTGGCTCTATCCCGAATTGATTCGTCAAAATGGGTCGGCAGTAGTTGCCATTTTGGTCATGGAAGCAGCTTGTTATGTCATCAGTTTCTTGCGTTTTGGTCGAGAAACTTGTACACATGCGTTTTTGTCTAAACTATTTGGAATTGCCTTGTTGATTGGTTTTACGTCGCTTATTGGCTTCAATCATGCAGGTTTTCCTTTTCATTTTGCGATTTTAATGGGCATTGTTTCGCATGTTGATAGGATTTTGATTACCTTGATTTTGCCGCATTGGACACATGATATTCCAAGTGCTTATCATGCGTATTTGATTCGCAAGGGCATTCATTTCAAAAAAAATAAATTATTAAATTGATGCCTATTTTTAAGGTTTTTTTTAAGAATTTTTAAGAAAAATGGACGTTTTAATTTTTGCAAAACAGGTGACAAATCGCTTGAAATATGTCACCGATTTTATATTTAAATCTCAATTTTCCGTTGATGTTACATTGACGGAAAATTGGGATTTTTTTATTTTCCAAAATGCAAAAATGAAGGTCAATTTTTCTACAAATGAGGCGATAAAAGGCGTATTTCAAATGAAACCCGCTTGTAATATTTTGTTTGAAACGGATTTGAAATTTGAAAAT
>JBJOPA010000119.1:0-3823 GCA_046051005.1 Bacteroidota bacterium | reverse complement strand
AAATGTGCTAAAAATAGGTTCAAATGTATAACTTCGGACAATAACAATGGCTATTTTATTCATTTTTGCATCAATTGTTGTTCATTCGTTCTTTAATTTTTTTTGTCAATAGAATCGTAGGTTTCGTCGAATTTATAGATAAAATTGTTGGATTGTGTGAACAAATTTTTAAGTATTGCGTTTCCCTTTTGTGTTTTGTTTCCTACGAAAATATCACAACTTTGGGGAATCAAATGCGCTTTAAAAAAACTTTCAACAACGATATTTTCAAATTAAGTAAAATCTAATTATGTTCCTTAGAATTGTACTTCTAATGACGATTTTTTCTGTAAAAATCGTCGCACAAACCGTGCATCTTCCACTCGACCAAGCCCGATACACAGGCATCACAAGTTTGACAGAAACGGGCAAAGATTCTTTTGCGTATGCGAGTTCGGTTCTTCCACCCAATATTTTTGGCGGCGGCAAACTCAATAACTTGACGCACGTCTCTTTGTCAAAAGGTGTTTTGTGGAGTTTCGATTTTCAATATCCTAAAACGTCTATTTCAAGTAAATTGACCAATTTCAAAAATGGATTTTTATGGGCAGGTTTTGTGGCAGACGTAAATCAAAACAAATCGCTCATGCGTTTGGACAAAAGCGGAAATATTATTTGGTCAAAACGCTACGGCGGACTCAATGACGTGGATACCGCAAACGGCGGCGTGAGTCAAGCCGTTGCGTTGCCCGACGGTAACATTGCCTTTGCAGGTGGCGCAGCAGCTTTTGCAACGACTACGAGAGCAAATGATTTGTTTTTGGCAAAATTAGATGAAAATGGCAATCAAATTTGGGCAAAAAATTATCTTTTCTCAAATTTACCAAATACTTATACCATTTTTTCAAACCTTATCACTACAAACGACGGCGGTTATTTGCTTTGCGGGTCAATTTATACGCTTTTTGACCGCAGCATTTTGTTGTTAAAAACGGACGCAAATGGCTCCGTTCAGTGGACACGTTCTTATACAAACGAGACGGCTGGCGTGGTTTCTGACGAAGTGGGTGTGCAAGCGATTCAGCTAAATGATGGTGGTTTTGCTTTGATTGCCAATCAAAACGATTTACTTGAAAATAGTGGACAAATTATTGCGCAAATCAATGCCAACGGAACCGTTTTTAGAGCCAATCGCGTACGTGTAAACCCCGACCGACTGTTTACTTTGCAAGCGAATAAAGCAATTTTTGACCCTTTAACAAGCGGTCTTATAATTGGTGCAGGCGTTAAACAGGATTCTATTCCGACTGTTTCTGTCGAACAAAATTTGTTGTATAAAGTGCGTTTAGATGGCACTTTGGATTGGAAATACAATTATTTTGACGAAATTGCTGTTGGATTTTTAACGCCCTATTCGGATTTAGTGCAGACAAAAAACGGCGGTTTTGCCCATTTGACGGCATTTTCTAAGAGTTTTGACGACCTCTATCCAATTTTAGTGGTTTCAGATGACAAAGGCATCACAAGTTGCGAAAAAAATATCAATCTGACCGTTGATAGAAATATTATATTGACCTCACAAACCTTCAACATTGCAGAAAGGAATGCCGCTCCCGCAATTGATTATGTGGTTACAAAAACGCCATTTGCATTTGCGCTAAAATTGCCGAGCTTGAATTTGGGCAACGATACTGCGGTTTGTAAAACGGATACGAATTTTATTTTTAATGCGAGTAATCCAGATTTTAATACTTATAAATGGAGTACAGGCGCGACAACGCCGCAAATTACGGTCAATCAATTGGGTCAATATTCGGTTACGGTGACCAGTACAAAATTCTGTTTGACATTGAAAGATACCATCAACATCACAAAATCAAACAAATGTACGGGCAATGCGGGGAATTTTAAAATAGACATTCCAAACGCCTTTACGCCGAACAAAGACAATCTCAACGATGTGTTTCGTCCTATCGGCGAGGGTTTTGTGGTGCAATCTTTCCAAATATATAATCGTTGGGGAAATTTAGTTTTTGACGGAAACGACAGCAATAAAGAATGGGACGGACGATGCAATGGACAAGACGCAGCCTCTGACGTATATGCTTTTGTTTTAAGATACACAGCCAGTGGAAATAATGAGCCAAAAGTTTTAAGCGGAGAAGTGACGCTTTTGCGTTAAAAAAAGCTACCCCCCAGTATCCAGCCGCTTTTTGGCAGCCAAATACTGGGGGGTAGCTTTTTTTTGAAAATAAAATAAATTTTTTATAATATTTTATTTGAACAATGTATCGTAGCCGCTGCTGCTTGGGTCGTTGGCTTTGTCGCCTTTCGGAAGCTCGCGGAGTTCTAATCTATCGTTGCTGAGGATATTTCCTTTTTCCCATTCTTCTAGCATTTTCATGCCTTCGTCTTCAAAAACGCCGTTTTGGAGGTCAATTGAACTCATCACTTTGCTTGTTTGCTCCATGAAACGTTCCATTTCGCCAACCTTTCCTGCCACGTCGTTGTTGATGTTTTCCATTGCCATTTCAAACATGGCGCGTTGGTCTGGGTCGCCCGAAAGCACGCTCATGGCGGATTGCATGGCAGAATGACTGGTGCGAATTGCCTTTCTTTCTTGCTCTTTCACGCGGACTTGGTCTTTGGTGTCTTCCTTCAAAATCTCTGAATTGTCGTACATTTTTGTCAAAATCTTTTTCAACAAATCCATGCGATTGAACAACACTTGATATTTTTGATTAGAGTCTTGCAAACGCGCTGCCTTGCGGGTTTCGAGCGTAATTTGTTGCTCCATTCCTTGTTTTTTGGCTTGTTCTGCCCGTTTCATGGCATCTTGAATCTCTTTGTTGTTGGATTGCATTACGCCGTTGAGTTGTTGCATTTGACCTTGCAAATTGCCAATTTGTTTTGACATTTTGCCCAAATTGCTTTCCAACGTTTCTACGTAAGATTTCAAAATTCCGATGGGGTCTATGTTGACAAAAACGCCCGTAATCCATCGCATGACAGATTTATACATATACCAAACCAAATTTCGCATTTTTGGGTCGAGAATCATGTACAACAAAATGCCGATTCCGATGAGCAACATCAACAAATACATTGTATTTTGCGCCAACAAAATGAGCGTCGGCAAGGCTTTGTAGAGCAAATAGCCGCCGCCGCCGAGAATAGCCGCCATGAAAAGTGCGCCCGTCACGCCTTCTGGACGTTGCCAAAATGTTTTAGGATTGCTAGGCAAATTGGGTTGGGTTGGTGTAATAGACATAATTAAAATTTAATTTTTTAAAATACTTTTGATAGAAAATGCTTGCAAAGAAACAAAAGAACGCTTGAAAAACACAATTTTAGCTCCAATCGTTCCCGAGATTGTTCAAAAAGCCGACCAAATGACAAAAAAATTCGACCATCGAAGCCAAAAGTTGTCATTTTTCTTTTTTAAAAAAATGCGTTGGCGTTTGTTTTCTCACCGCATTGGGTTTGTTTCTACGGCAAAAGTAAAAATTATTTTTAAAATCCCGAATAAATTTTTATTTTTTCTTTCCAAAATGCCCCCCCCCAGTATAATTCCCCAAAATGAACCATTTTTCAGAAAAAGATTGAAATTTTTATATTGATAATTTAGATAAAACAAATTTTTATATTGAACAAAAGACATTGCGAACTTTTTTTTCATAAAAATAGAAAAAAAAACCGTCAAAAGTTTTTTGATTCGCAAGATGTTTTCTATCTTTGTCTCATTGAAATATTAAAAATTAAAGAAACGAAACAAAAATCAAACGGAACTAACTTTTTCATTGTGTTTTCTCTGGTTGCTTCACCTAAAATTATAGATAATCCT
>JBJOPA010000118.1:0-21105 GCA_046051005.1 Bacteroidota bacterium | reverse complement strand
CGTACCATTTTTTTTTACAAAATTTTTAAAAAAACAATTTAGCTAAACTAAGGGATTTCCTTTTTTCCTTTTTTCCTTTTTTCCTTTTTTCCTTTTTTCCTTTTTTCCTTTTTTCCTTTTTTCCTTTTTTCCTTTAGGAAAAATTTTTAAAAAAAAGTTGAGAAAAGATGCCCGTTTTCATTTTTTTTATCCCTAAAATTTGGGTGCCTTTCAAATGTGTAACATTTGGAAATAGTATTTTTTTATTAATTTTTTAATCAAAACTATCTTTATTTATGAAAATAGATTCTTCTTAAACATTAGATTTTTGTAAAAAACTTCAAAAAACATTGTCTAAAAAAAGCGAATGCCGCACAATGGAACTGTGCAGCAAACGCCATTTAATTAAATTAAAAATTAAGCCGTAAAGGTATGAAAAAAGTTTTAAAATTAGCTGCATTTGGTGCGGCGGTCTTCGGTGTTGTGTTTTTTGTCGCTTGTAAAAAAGATGTGACAAGTAACGACAACGTTAATGAATTACAAGTTGAGAAAGAAGCATTCTCCTTGTCTAAGTTTGAACATTTGCGAAATTATGAATCTTACAATCCAGAAAAAGAAAAAATTGGTAGTTTGATTAAAAATTTCAAAATGGCTGTAGAACAAAATGATGTTGGACATATGCCAACTCAAATGCCATTGTCTGAAGCACTTTGGAATATTGAAGCATTATTAAATGCTAAAACAGGACACGCTGGTTGTAAACTATCCAGAGTTCATAAAGATTTCTCTTTATCTGTGAAATTAGAAAATGGAGCAGAAGGAGTAGAAATATCACTTACAGAAATGACAAGACAATATCATTTGTTATTAGAAAAAGTAGAACAAGCATTGGCTGCTGAACCCGCTATAACAAAAGAAGTTGTATTGGCAGACGTAAGCGTTATTAAAAATGACAAAAAGGAGTTAGAATTAGGGTTACATGTAGTAATTGGCGTAGATCCACAAGGTCCATTTTATGCTTGGATGCCGCCTACTTGTAGTCAAATTACTCAATCTTGGCATAATTGGACAAGTGCAGGTCCTATTCCAAGTAGCTGTAGTCCCAACCCTAGACCGTCAGGTTCATCTGCATCAGATATTATTGAAATAGCTGCGAGTAATATTTTATTTACTAATTGCGTACCTAATTTTTTAACTCCTAGCACATCAAGTACTCCGCTATGGAATTCAAATACAGGATATTATACTAGTATTTTGCTTACTATCACACTGGGACCCGATATAGCTGATGCTATAAATGATTTATCATTGACAAATCCATTTAGAAGACGTTTTTTATTTAAGGCACATCCTGATATGCTTACGGGAGGGTTAGAGGCATGTTTTAGTCCCCAGGATTTACGGTTCTATAGAGATGGTGCAATTACAGTGGTAAATAGATACTTTGCTAATCCAAATACTTCTATACCTATCAATTTGTCACTTTGTGAATTAAGTGTATCTAAAAATTACGAATGGGTAAATAGACCCACAGTACCGTCAAGTTATGGCTTAAGCCTTAGACTTGGTAATGTGATAGAAGATATTCCATAATTTTTTCATCAAACAACATTAAGTACTATATTACAGTAGTACGTAGTACTTAATGTTGTTTCAAAAATTTTTATCATGGTTAAAAAGATATTCTTTTTTGTAATTAGTATTATAAAGTTTTCAACAATATTTGGGCAAACAGTTTCGGGCGCAATTGCTACGAATACAACTTGGCAAACCGATACCGTTTATTTAACTGGCGATGTTATTGTAAATAATGGCGTAACGCTAACCATTAATGCAGGAACAAAAGTTGTTGCCAATGGTTTTTATAAAATCATTATTCGTGGCAGATTGTTGGCTGTTGGAACCGCTACACGACCAATTCGTTTTACAAAACAAGATACGATGGGGCTTTTTAATCCTAGAACCACCGATGGTGCATGGGGAGGACTTCGATTTGATAAAATTATAACCTCAAATGATTCGTCTATTCTAAAATATTGTGTCGTAGAATATGCAAAATCAAATGTTACTTTTAATCAACCATTTTCAAGTGGAGGAATTGCAATAGATAGTTGTTCAAAGATTTTAATTCAAAGTTCAATAATTAGAAACAATACGACTGCTACGTCTGGTGGAGGCATTTATATCCGAAATGCCAGTCCTGTTATTTCACAAAATAATATACTAAATAACTTTGCATTAGGATTGGGCGGTGGAATTGCGGTAGAGCAAAATTCAAATCCAATCATAGAAAAAAATATAATTATTCTAAATTCGGCAACTGTTTATCCTGCCTTGTCTTTGAATACAAATCCAACAAATACGACTAAAATAAATGCAAATATAATTGCGAATAATGGCAGCATTGGCGAATTTGATGCTTATGCAGTCTATGTAGGAAGCGCGAAAAGTATTGTGACTAATAATATAATTGTGAACAATCAGAATGGAGGGATTTCTTTCGGTGCAGTCATTCCAACCAATTCTATATTGTCAAACAATACAATTTGTAACAATATGGAAGGTGCAGGAGTTTTTCTTGCAGGTTCTAATACCGTAAAAATATGTAATAATATTATTCACAATAATTTACCAGTATTTCAGGTTCCGTTTTTACAAGGGATTACGACAAGTAGAGAAAATATTGGTACCCTTTGTTATCATAATAATATCGGTGATACAATTTCAAGCTTTCATACACAAGTAGACAATTTTGATACATTGCCTCGTTTTGTTCGCGTTTCTTTTTTGTTGACTTCTACGGAATTGGGTTACGAAATGGATTGGCGATTGCGTGAAAATGATTCAAATATTGACAAAGGAACCTTGTTGTTTGGTTTGGATACAATTATGCGCAATGAAAAAGATGTTTATGGCAATCCGCGTATTTCAAACAATCGCATTGATGTTGGTGCGGCGGAATATCAAAACAGAACCGCCACTTCGGAAATAGAAAAAGCGGAAAATGTAAAGATTTATCCAAACCCATTTTCGGGTCAATTGTGGATTGATTTGTCGAAATTAAAAGGTAATTTTGATTATAAAATCATCAATTTAAATGGACAAATTATAGAATCGGGAAATCTGCAAAGTGAATTAAATATGTTTGAAACCAATCATTACCCCAATGGAACTTATATTTTACAAATCCAAAATAAAGAAAAACAAATCTTATCCGCCAAAATTCAAAAGTTAAACTAAAAATATGCCCCCCAGTATAAAACACCTTTTTAAGAGCAATATACTGGGGGGTCATCTTTTTTCTTAACTATCAAAACATTTTGTATAAAAATTTGATTTTTAGTTTTATATTTCTACAAAAATATTACCTTTGCTGCCATATTTTTTTTGTACGATTGAAATACTAAATTTAAATTATGTTAAATTTTGAACATACGCAGATTGCAAGATTGGCAATCACTTGGAGCGGAAACCGAGAACGAAACGAAGGAACCGTTATCCCAAAATCTACCCTCGTGCCTGTAACGGATTACGCAGAAGAAATTTTGCTCAATGCCTTTATCAAACCATTTGCCAAAGAAGCCGAATTTTTCTATTTCCACGACGAAGAAGACGTAAGCCACAATGCCGTCTATCAAGCGTGCGTCGAAATTTTTCAAAACCCCGAATCACTTTCCGAACAAGCCGCCATTCTGACCGAAAGATTGTATCAACGTTCCAACAATCCGAAATTAACAGGCGGCGAAATTTTCGTTTGTTTGTTAAACGATTTACAACTTTTTACCGAATCCGTCACCGCCATCGGCATCTTTAAAACCGTTAGCAAAGATTCGTTTCTAAAAGTTGACCGCACCGCCGAAGCCTTTACCCTACAAATCGGCGAAGGCATTTCAACAGGAAAAATCGCTTTGGGCGCACTCATTTTTGGCGTGGACGAAGCCGAAGGTTTCCGCCTCGTCATGCGAGATTCCGTCTCTAAAAAAGACGATACCCCCGTGTGGCGCGAGTTTTTAGGCGTGCAACCCATTGAAGACAACTACTTTTTGACACAACAATACATGACCATCGCAAGTGATTTTATTCAAGACAAAGCGCGGCATGCCTTTGGTCTCAATCGCGCAGAATCGGCGGATTTGTTGAATCGGTCGGCTCTTTATTTCAAAGAAAACGATATTTTTGACGATTCGGATTTCAAAAGTACGTTGTTTCCTGACGAAGAACAGCAAGCCGCTTTCAACGAATTTAAAACCGAAGCATCAGAAACGGCGGGTTTGTCGCTCGATTCTCAATTCGACATCAGCAAACAAGCCGTCCGAAAATCAGCGCGGATTTTTAAAAGCGTTATCAAATTAGACGAAAATTTTCAAATTTACGTCAAAGGCAGACGCGACCTCATCGAACGCGGTTTTGACGAAGAAAAAGGAAAATCATATTACAAAGTTTTCTTCGACCAAGAAGAATAATTTTAAAATAATGAATAAAAAAAACATCTGTTTTATGGATTTCCATAAAACAGATGTTTTTTTTGTCCTAAAAACCGCATCAAAATTTTTAGCTTGCTTGACATTTGTTATTATTTTTATCGAAAAATAAAACTTTTCACAAATAAAATACTTTTTTTTAAAACTTATTTTACTTTTGTGAGACAAAAATGCCCCCCCCCAGTATCCAAACCTCAAAATCAATGTTTTTAGCCAAAAATCTACTAAAATTTAAGTAAAAAAAAGATGAAAAAAACAACCATCAATCGGCGCGAAGCGATGGAACGTTTGTCGGCTACGTTGGCATTGGCGTTGACGGTTCCGTCGGGCATTTCGGCAGCAACGGCGCACTTGTCAAATGAAAATACGATAAATGACCCAACAAAACGGGCGTTTTTGCATTCTGTTTGTCGTTGGTGTTACAGCGATATGCCATTGGAAGACTTGGCAAAAGTGGCGCGTGATTTGGGCATCAGTTCCGTAGAATTGTTGGAACGCAACGAATGGGCAACCGTCAAAAAATTTGGACTCACCTGCGCCGTCGGTTTTTCTCAACCCACAGGTTTTGGCATCAAAAAGGGTTTCAACAGAATCGAAAATCATCAAATTTTATTGCCTTTCTACGAAAATTTTATTAAAAAAGCAGCAGAAGCGGGCGTTCCAAACGTAATTTGTTTTTCTGGAAACCGAGAAGGTTTGGACGATGAATTGGGCTTGGTGAATTGCGCAAAAGGATTGCGCGAGGTCGTTAAAATTGCTGAAAAACAAGGCGTAACGGTCATCATGGAGTTGTTAAATTCTAAAATTGACCACCCAGATTATCAATGCGACCACACCAATTGGGGCGTGGCGTTGTGTGAAATGGTGGGTTCGGAACGTTTTAAATTATTATACGATATTTATCACATGCAAATCATGGAAGGTGACGTAATCCGCACCATTCGCGACCACGCGGCGTATATTGGGCATTATCATACGGCAGGTGTGCCGGGTCGCAACGAAATTGATGAGACGCAGGAACTCAACTATCCCGCCATCATGCGAGCGATTGCCGACACGGGTTTCAAGGGTTTTGTGGCGCAAGAATTTATACCCAAACGGACGGATAAAATTGGTTCGTTGCGCGAAGCGATTGGCTTGTGTTCCATTTAATGCGTTTCTACGTCTAAATGACATGAAAATTAGAAAAAACTTGGATTTGGGGATACCCCCCAGTATCAAAACATTTTTTTTCATCATTTTAACGTTTTTTTAAGGAATATTTTTTTGAAAAAAACGTTTTATTCCGTGAAGACAAATTATATTTGTCAGATAATTTAAATTTTTCACCAATTTTATCAAAAAAGTCTTTAAAAAAGAATAAAAAAAGTATGAAAAGAGGTATTTTTTCTTTGGTTTGTTTTTTGTTTGCAGGCGCAGGTTTTGCGCAAACGGCGAAATATGCACCGCCTCAAAAAGTGTTGGATTTGTTGCAAAAACACGGTTGTGTTACGTGTCACAAAGCAGATAAAAAAGCCATTGGTCCTGCATTTTACGACATTTCAAAAAAAGGTTATACCGACCAAAAAATTGTGGAATTAATTGCAAAACCACAAAACAACTGGAAATCAGAAGGCTATCCGCCAATGGCTCCGCTCCCAAATGTGCCAAAAGCTGATGGCTTGAAAATCGCAAAATGGGTTAATTCTCTTAAAAGTTTATAAATTTCTGAAGAAAAATGGTTTGGATACTGGGGGGTAGCCTTTTTTGAGTCGAAACCATTTTTCTAAAAGATTTAACACGCTTCTTTCACTTTTTAATTAATCAAAAAATTATATGAATCGTAGAGATTTTACAAAAACAAGCGCAATGGCAGCTTTAAGTGCCGCTTTTTTGCCAAATTTTGAAAAGTTTTCGGCATTTGCGCCCGACAATCGGCATATTGGCGTTCAGTTGTGGTCTGTAAAAGACGATATGGAAACAGACGCTTCTCAAACCATCATCGAAATTTCAAAAATGGGTTATACCGACATTGAAACCTTCTTGATGCCGGGCGGCGAAAAAGGTAAAATTTTTGGTATGAATGCCAAAGAATTCAAAACGTTGCTTAAAAATTTAGAAATCAAATCGCCGAGCGGACATTATCCATTGCCCTTCAAAAATCAAGGCGAAAAAGACCCGTTGAACGACGAAGCCAAGCGTTTGGTTGATTTTGCTGCCTTGTTGGGACAAAAATATGTCGTCTTGCCTTATGTAATGCCCAACGACCGCACTCCCGAAAACTTCGCAAAAGTGGCGTTGACCCTCAACAAAGCATCGGAATATGCCAAAACAGTCAACGAAAGCATGACCGTTTGTTATCACAACCACGATTTTGAGTTTTTGACAAAAGTGGGCGACCAAACGGCTTACGAATTTTTGTTGACCAACACCGCACCCGAAGTAATGTTTGAGATGGACGTGTATTGGGTCAACAAAGCAAAAGCGAATTGCATAGATTTGTTTAAGAAATATCCAGGTCGTTTCCCGTTGTTGCACATGAAAGATATGGCAGACACGACCGAGCGCGAAACCATCGAAATTGGCGAAGGTTTGATTGATTTTGAAGCCATCATCAAAGAAAAACGCACGTCGGGCGCAAAATATTATTTCGTCGAACTGGAACATTATCAAGACACGCCGATGAAAGGTATTAAAACTTGTTATAAAGCAATGGACAAATTGCTGACCAAGAAAAAATAAGATTAAAAAAAAATAGTATTTCCAAAAGCGGCATTTTTCTAACAATTCAGAAAAATGTCGCTTTTGTTTTGTTAAAAATGATTAATTTTGATGCAATTTTTGACACCCCCCAGTATATTTCTTGTTTTTAAACTAAAAAAATCTTTTTTCATTCATAAAAATGTTCAAAAATAGTATGAAACCATTTCGTTTTGGGTTGTCGTTTTTGGCAACCACTTTATTTTTTTTAACACAAACCATTGCCCAAAACCTAAATTGGGTGAAATCGGGTTCCGATTTTTATCTCTCCGAAGGCGGACAAATCGCAAAAAGCTCGATGCCTATGAATCCCTATAAACCGCTCATGGTTTCGTTGGCACAACTCACGCCCAAAGGCACAAAAGACCCGCTGAAAGTCAAAAGTTTTAAATTTTCTGACGACGAACAAAAAGTGTTGTTGTTCACGTCGTCCGTTCGCGTTTGGCGATACGAAACACGCGGCGACTATTGGTTACTCGACCGAAAAAGCAACGAACTCAAACAAATTGGAAAACAACGCCCCCCCAGTACTTTGATGTTTGCCAAACTTTCACCCGACAAAAAATGGGTTGCTTACGTCTCCGAACGCAATATTTTTGTTGAAAATGTTGCCGATGGAACGGTAAAACAGCTCACACAATCCAACAGTCGAAAGCAAATAAACGGTACTTTTGATTGGGTGTATGAAGAAGAATTTGATTGTCGCGACGGTTTTCGTTGGTCGCCCGACAGCAAAAACATTGCCTATTGGCAAATTGATGCCAGCCAAGTCAAAGATTTTTCGATGATTAACAACACCGAAGGCATCTATCCGCGCATCGTTCCCGTCGAATATCCAAAGGTTGGCGAATTGCCGTCGCCCTTCAAAATTGGCGTTGTCAACATCGAAAACGCGCAAACCAATTTCATTTCCTTCGACGCACCCACCGAAAACACCTATTTGCCACGCATGGAATGGGCAAACAACAGCGAACAACTCATTTTGCAACAACTCAACCGCAAGCAAAATGAATCAAAATTGCTGTACGCAGACATCAAAACAGGAAACGCAAAAGCCTTTTACGAAGAAAAAGATGCCGCGTGGATTGACTTGAAACAAGAAGGCGTAAACGGCGACGGCTATTTTGATTGGACTACCACAGGCGACGCATTTTATTGGATTTCTGAAAAAAGCGGCTGGCGACACGTCTATCGCATCTCGCGTGATGGCAAAAAAGAAGAATGTCTGACAAAAATAGACGGTAAAGATTTTGATGTCATCAAAGTCGTGCGGATTGATGAAATTGGGAATTGGCTCTATTTCATGGCTTCGCCCGACAACGCGACGCAGTCGTATTTGTACAAAACGCAACTCGTCAAAAAAGGAAAAACGACGGTCGAAAAAGTAACGCCCGACAATCAAGTGGGTTCGCACAACTACGCCATTTCTCCCGACGGACGATTTGCGCAACACACGTTTACCAATCATTTTACGCCGCAAAAGACCGAATGGGTCAGTTTGAAAGGCTACGTGATTGACCTAAAAGCTGCAACCCCTTTCACGGCAGACAAAAAACCCGACAATTTGAATCTTGAATTTTTCAATGTCACCACCACCGATGGCATCAAAATGGACGGTTGGATTCAAAAACCAAATAATTTTAATCCCGCAAAAAAATATCCTGTCTTGTTTTATGTCTATTCCGAACCCGCCGCCACCAATGTGTTGGACGACGAAAACGCAGGTGGAAATGCCATGTACACAGGAGATTTGCCCGCCGATGGCTACATTTATGTCTCCATTGACGGACGCGGAACGCCGTTGCCTCGCGGTCGCGCATGGAGAAAAGCCATTTATCGAAACATCGGAACCGTCAATATCCGCGACCAAGCAATGGGCGCATTGGAGGTTTTCAAAAAATATTCATTCATTGATACCAGTCGCGTTGCCGTTTGGGGTTGGTCGGGCGGCGGTTCAACGACCTTGAATTTGTTGTTTCAATATCCAAAAATATACAAAACGGGGATTGCGGTGGCAGCAGTTGCCAATCAATTGACCTACGACAACATCTATCAAGAACGATACATGGGCTTGCCACAAGAGAACATGGACGATTTTGTGAAAGGTTCGCCCGTCACGCACGCGAAGCAATTGCAGGGAAATTTGTTGTACATTCACGGCACAGGCGATGACAATGTGCATTATCAAAATGCAGAAATGTTGTTGAATGAATTGATAAAATACAACAAACAATTTCAATTTATGGCGTATCCAAATCGTTCGCACGGCATTTTTGAAGGAGAAGGCACAAGCCGACATTTGGCGACCTTGTTCACCAAGTTTTTAAAAGAAAAATGCCCTCCAGGTGGACGTTAAAAAAAAATAGTAACAAAAAAAAGCCCCCCCCAGTAGAGACGCGATTAATCGCGTCTCTACTGGGGGATTGAGGAGGGACAGTCGTTTTTGATAGAAAATACAATTCAAGATGAAGAAAGAAAAGAAAATTGCAGTATTTCCAGGTTCTTTTGACCCCATCACGACGGGTCATGTGGATTTAGTGCGCCGTGCGTTGCCTGTTTTTGATGAAATCGTGGTCGCCATTGGCATCAATTCTCAAAAAAAATATTTATTTGACATTGAAAAGCGCGTCGAATGGCTCGAAGCGGTGTTTGCACAACCCGAGTTTGAAGGTCGCGTGCGCGTGGACACGTTCGAGGGATTGACGGCAAATTATTGTAAACAAAAAAAGGCAACTTGGATTTTGCGCGGCTTGCGCAATGCGTCAGATTTTGATTATGAAAAAACCATTTCACAACTCAATCACATTGTGGGCGATGGATTGGAGACGTTTTTTTTGATTGCGTCGCCGCAATTTTCGCATGTTTCTTCTACGATTGTCCGCGAAATCATCAAGGGGTCGGGCGATGCGTCGCCATTTGTGCCGCCGCAAGTAAAAATTTAAAACAGTTTAATAAATATTTAAAAAAGAAAATTTAAAAATGGAAATGTTAAGTAAAATATTGATTGGTTTTGTAGCCGTAGAACATATTTACATCTTGTGGCTCGAAATGTTTGCTTGGGAAACTCGCGGCAAAAAAGTGTTCAAGAGTTTGGACGGCGATTTGTTTTCAAAAACCAAAACGTTGGCAGCCAATCAAGGTTTGTACAATGGTTTTTTGGCGGCGGGTTTGATTTGGTCGTTGCTGATTGCCGACCCACATTGGGCGGCGAATGTTGCCTTATTTTTTCTGAGTTGTGTCGCCATCGCGGGCATCTACGGCGCAGCAACGGCAGACCGAAAAATATTTTTCGTACAAACCATACCTGCGACATTAGCCATCGTCGTTTTGTTGTTAAATTCTTAAAAAATAGCTACCCCCCAGTATAAACCGCTTTAAAATGATGTTTTATACCTTTAAATTCTTAAAAAATATTTTATGAAAAAGAATCTATTTTTTATGTTGGTTCTCATGCTAACCACCTTGACGCAATGTCAAAAATCAAAACAGGAGGATATTTGCAATTGTGGAGAAGCTCCTATTGTTGGTGTAATCGCTCAAAATTGGGGTTGGGAAAGTAGTAAAAATTTAACTACACATACCGTTGTTACTACCCAATCCGCAGGCTACACGGAAAAAATGTCTATTTCGGTCAGTTCAACAGAACAAATGACAATTGTTCAGTATCGAAATGACAATCTAATGACGGAATCATATTTGACTATTTTAAGTAAAGACGAAATGGGGCGTTCTATTGTAGTAAAAAACAATCGTACAAATCTAAAACGTAAATTTACTTACGATAGAAATGATGGAATGCTCCGCGTGAGCGAAGAAGTCAATGAAAATGACAACTTCACGAACTCGGAGGAACATATCTACAAAGCAGCGCGATAAAGCGAATGTTGAATAAAAAAAAATAGTTTTGTAAAGTCGTTCAGGAATTTGTCTGAACGACTTTATTTTTTCTATAAATTTGATAAAAATATGCCCCCCCCCAGTATAAAACACAAATATAGCCGCATTACAGTTGTAGTGCGGCTATATTTTTTTATAACAAAATTATTTTTCGATAATAATTTTATTCTTTTTTGGCATTTTTGACGTATTTGTCTAACCAACCGTTCATTTCGTACAACATGTGTAACAGCGATTCTTTTGCCGTGTAGCCGTGTGCTTCGTAAGGCAACATCACCAATTTCACGGTTGCGCCCATGCCTTTCAAAGCGGCATAATATCGCTCGCTCTGAATCGGAAATGTTCCCGTATTGTTGTCCGCTTCGCCATGAATGAGCAACAAAGGCGTTTTCATTTTATCGGCTGCCATAAACGGTGACATTTTGTTATAAATGTCCATCGCTTGCCAATAAGTACGCGGTTCTGCTTGAAATCCAAACGGTGTTAACGTCCGATTGTACGCGCCCGACCGCGCAATACCACCTTTGAAAAGTTTAGAATGGGTCAACAAATTGGCGGTCATAAATGCGCCATAAGAGTGTCCACCTACGCCCACACGCGACGAATCCACCACACCCATGCGAACGCCCTCGTCAATGGCTGCTTTTGCGCCCGCAACAAGTTGCTCGATGTACGTATCATTCGGTTCTTTATCGCCTTCGCCGATGATGGGAATGGCGGCATCATTCAAAACGGCATAACCCATCGTTGCCATCGCGGGCGCACCCGAATAGCTAATCCGCGTGAACTGATAAGGCGAACCCGACACTTGCCCAGCCGCATCTTTCGACTTAAATTCAGCTGGATATGCCCACAAAAACGTCGGCAACGGACCTTGCTCTTTTTTGTAACCCGCAGGCAAATACAACATGGCGTTGAGTTCTACGCCGTCTGCCCGTTTGTATTTAATTTGCTGTTTTTGAATGCCTTTTGTAGCAGGATTTGGGTGTGGAAACGCCGTGATTTGTTGCAAATCTCCGTCCGATTTTCCCCAATTGCGGAGATAATAATTCGGATTTTCCTCTGGCGTTTCTCTTGATGTCAAGACAATTTTCTTTTCTGCATCAAGAATCGCAACAGGACGCTCGAAAACGGGTGCCGCCGATTGCCAAATACGCACCGACTTTTTGGTATTGAGGTTCAACACATCTACAAAAGGGCGGTCGCCTTCTGCTGATGCGCCTTCTCCCATAAAGAAAAGTTCGTTTTTATCGTTGATGTCCAATACAAATTTACCCGTTGATGTACGGCGCGTTTCGGGCTGTCCAGGGTCGGTGTAAGTGTCTTCGGAAGAGCGGTCAAAGAGATTGACAACCGTTTTCCAGTCAGACGGATTGACCATATTCGTGATAGACTTGCGGCTTTTCCACCAATATTCTTCTACAAACATCATTTTGTCGTTGCCCCAAGTCATGCCACCGAAGCGGAGTTTGGCGGCGTAAATCTCTGTTTTGTTGTCAAAAGTGGGTGCGCTTGACAAAAACACTTTGTCTCGAACGGCAACTTCTTTTTTCGGGTCGCCACCATCTTGGGCTTCTACCCAAACTACGCTTGCGTTGGCATCGGCGCGCCATGAAAAATTACGCGGAAACGGGGTTGTACCGTCTTGTGACCAAGAAAGATTGTCCAACAAAGGATTTTCTGCTATATTTTTCACCAATTTTCCGTCGTTGCTGTTCAAAATGGCAACCGTTGTTGGGAAATTGCGAAACGGAACGACGTAAGAATAAGGTCGTTTAATGCTTTCAATCAAAAAATATTTACCGTCAGGCGATGCGCTGATACTCGTACAAATAGACGGTTCGCCAATCGTTTGTGCTTTGCCGTCGAGCGATACGCGGGTGAGTTGCGACGTGAAATAATAATCAAATAATTTTTCATCTGTTGCATTTTTCAACAAATCTTGATACGTAGGCGCTTGTCCTTTTTTACCCAAATTCTCTTGAATCGTTGGACCCGTTGGCACACGTGTGACAGCGGGCGCACCACCGCGATTGGCGGGAATGGCTTTCACCAATACGCTTTTGCTATCGGGCAACCAAACCATTGCGCCACCTGCGGTTCCGTTGACGAGTAGGTTGTTGCCCAAACGTTTCATGGTGGCGGTCGCGAGGTCTAAAATATAGACAGCAATGCCATCGTCGGTGGTGTTGGTAAATGCGATTTTAGTTTCATCGGGCGACCATTGTGGCATACTCAATCGTGCATTTAGGGGAATGCCCATGATGCTTTTTTCTGCCATTTTTCCTTCCAAAGACTTTATTTTGACGTTGACCACATAGGCTTGACGGCTGCCGCCATTGGTTTGCGGATTGATGCGCGTGCCTGCCAATCGAAGTTCGGGTTGCGAAAGTTCGGCGATGGTGGGCAAATCCGACCTTTCAATCAAAAGCAGCAACGTTCCTTTTGCGTTGACGGAAATTGTAGGCGTAGGAGGAGCCAGTACCAAATCGGCAAGCGGTTTGGGCGGCATTTGATAGCCCGTTTGTGCCGATAATTGCGTTGACAACATCGTCAATGCCAAGCCAATGAACAACTTTTTCATAATATTTTAAACAGATTTAGGTTATAGAAATATAATAATAAGAACGGTGGGACAAAAATAATCAAACCATAACACATGAAACACATTTTTTTGATATACGCCCACAATAAACCGACTAACAACAGAAAAAGTACCCCCCCCCAGTATAAACGACCTTTTTATCCCCTAAAACCAACAGAATTGGCTATCAAAAGGGCGCATCTACCGAAATTTTCATCATTTGCCGCGTAACGGGGTGCATAAATTCTAAATACTCTGCATGTAAATAAAGACGGTCGGTCGTGTTTCCATACAAATCGTCGCCAACAATGGGCGCATTTAAGCCCTTTGGGTGCGCCGCATGTACGCGAAGTTGGTGCGTTCTGCCCGTAATAGGATAAAATTGAATCTTGGTTTGTCCTTTTTCGTTGGGTTTTTCCAAGCGTTTCCACTTGGTTTGGGCGGGTTTTCCGTGTTCGTAACTCACCATTTGGCGCGGGCGTTCGTCCCAATCCACGCACAACGGCAGGTCAATAAAACCTTTTTCAAGTTCCACAACGCCATCGAGCAAGGCGACATATCGTTTTTTTATCTTTCGACTGATGAATTGTTTTTGCAAATGTTCATGCACATCTTTGTCTTTTGCCAACAACAACAGTCCCGAAGTGGACATGTCTAACCGATGCACGATGAGCGGTCCAGTCGCCTGCGGATACAACGCCTTGACCCGCGTATAGACCGAATCCGAAACCTTTCGACCCGGAACAGACAAAAACTCGGCAGGTTTGTTGACCAACAACAAATGGTCGTCTTCAAACACAATTTCCAACATTTTACCTTCGGCGTGGTTGATGAGAAACGGGTTGGGGTCGAGTTCCATGCCCGACAACATGTGTCCCAAAATGGGTTCACACTTGCCCTTGCAGGCGGGATAAAACTGTTTGTGCTTCCTAATTTCCGAACTCGGTGCTTGTCCCCACCAAAATTCCGCCATCGAAATGGGTTTCAATTGATGCAAAAAAGCGTATTGCAAGAGCTTGGGCGCAGCGCATTCGCCCGCACCCGAAGGCGGCAAAAGGGCATCAGAAATATCAAATATGGCGCGTAAATCTTTTTGTTCACCGCGCTGATTGAGGAAAACATATTTTGAAAAAAGTTGTTGCTGCAAATCTCCCGACATCGCACTTCGGGCGGTTTTCAAGTCGGCAATTTCGTTTAACAACACGTCAAGCGATGCTTGAATGACCGCAATTTCGTGTTGCGAAGCCCGCACCAAATCTTTCAATCGAAAATTCCACTGAATACTTTCCTTGTCCAAAGCAGTCAAAACGGCTTGTAATTCAGTGTCGGACAACGTATTTTGGGCTTCTTTTCGCCGCACGTCGCGCTCGATTTTTGCCAATTTAATGTTGATTTTCAGTTCTGCAACATCGGCAACAGCTTTTTCATTTGCTTGTTGAAGGTTGTCTTTTAAGGTTTGTAAGGCTTCGTTTTGTTCTAATTTTTCTATTTTTTGAGTGACTTCATGGATTTTCATTTCGCCGATTCGGTAAAAACTATTGTCTTCCAACATGTCAAAAACGGGCGGAACGAAGTGCGCATAACGATTGCCAAACCCCAATTTGCCTGAAAATGCGGCTAAATATCCAATTTCACCGTCCGATTTTTGCACCACCAACACGCCAAACATCTTGCCCCAACCTTTGTCACCGCCATCAAAACCGAAATTGTGATACCAATCATTTTGCGTTTCAATATAATGTTGCAACTCTTTTGCGGCAAGCAAACTGAGCGGATGCGGTTCGTAATAAAACGGAAACGTAAACCGTTGCGGCAGCGTATAACCGTCAATCGGAGCTTCAAATTTTGTAAAATATTCGGGTTGTGACATTATCTTTCTTTTAAAATTGGGTGCAAAATTAGTAAAAAAAAATGGGTTTATGAGTCGTTACAAAGCACCCCCCCAGTATCCAAGCGTTTTTTTGATAAAAAAAAAGAATAATAATGTTAACAAACAATAGAAGAAAAAAAGTACTTTTACGCGCTGAAATACTGGGGGGTATCGTTTTTGTGCCGTTTCGCCTCATATTTGGTCTGAAAATGTGTGATAATCCATTTTTAAGTTCCTCTGTTTTCGTTTTTTATCAAATTTAAAAAAAAATATGAAAAAATTTATTTCTATGTTGAGCATCACGGCGATGCTTTGCACGTCGTTTGGTTGCAATGTCAAAACAGCTATTCCCAAAACTGATGCGGAACAAAATGTACTTTCTGCTGCCGAAAAAAAAGCAGGCTGGAAACTCTTGTTTGACGGCAAGAGTTTGGCAGGTTGGCGCAATTTCAAAAAACAAACCATCGGCAAAGATTGGCGCGTGGACGACGGTTGTTTGTCGCTTTTTGTTGCCCAAAAGGGTGAAAACGGTTGGCAAAGTCGCGACGGAGGCGATATTATCACTGAAAAAACATACGAAAACTACGAATTTCAAGTAGAATGGAAAATTTCGGCGTGCGGAAATTCAGGGATTATCTACAATGTTTTGGAAGAAGGCAACTACGATTATGTGTGGCAAACGGGTCCAGAAATGCAAGTATTGGACAATGCTTGTCACCCCGATAGCAAAATTATAAAGCATCGCGCAGGCGATTTGTACGACATGATTTCTTGTTCAAAAGAAACCGTAAAAGCGGCGGGCGAATGGAATCAAGCGAAGTTGGTCATCAAAAATGGCGCGGTCGAACATTGGCTCAATGGCGTAAAAGTCGTCAATTTTCAAATGTTTGACGACAATTGGAAAAAAATGATTGCAGGCTCGAAGTTCAAGAACATGCCCGGTTTTGGTTTGGGCAAAAAAGGTCATATTTCGTTGCAAGACCATGGCGACCGCGTTTGGTATCGCAACATCAAAATCCGAGAACTATAAAACAAGGTTAACTAACTATTTTCATCAATTTTAAAAAAAGTATTTTCAATGAAACAAGTTTTAGATACGCCCATCGGCGGGGTCAACAGAGACCGTCTGTTTTTGGCATCGTGCATGGCGTTGGTGGTCACTTCCATGACTTTCGCCATTCGTGCAGGCATGTTGAAAGGTTTGGGCGAAGAATTTAAACTCGAACCCGCACAACTCGGAGCCATTGCAGGCATCGCGGCGTTGGGTTTCCCGATTGCGACCACGCTCGGCGGTTTTTTTGTGGACGTAGTGGGCATGAAACGTTTGATGTGGGCAGCGTTTGCGGCGCACGTCTTGGGTATTGTGTTGACGATTACGGCAGGCGGATACTGGGGGTTGTTGATTTCGACCTTTTTGATTGGCTTTGCCAACGGCATGGTCGAGGCGGTTTGTAATCCGTTGGTGGCTTCGATGTACACGACCAACAAAACTACGATGCTCAATAAGTTTCACGTTTGGTTTCCGGGTGGCATTGTCATCGGCAGCTTGGTGGTGATGGCGGCAGATGCGTTGCAAATCGGCAGAAATGGGCAGTTGGCGGTCATGTTGTTGCCAACTATTGCCTATGCTTATTTGTTTTTTGGACAATTATTTCCAAAAACAGAGCGCGTCGAATCTGGCATTTCCGTTGATTCCATGATAAAAGCGTGTCTCAATCCCTTGTTTTTGTTTATGATGGCTTGTATGTTTTTGACGGCGAATACAGAACTTTCTACGAGCGGTTGGGTTCCTACGTTGTTGGGAAAAGCGGGCGCAAATCCGATGATTATTTTGGCATTGGCGACGGGCGTGATGGCAGTTGGACGTTATTTTGGCGGTCCGATTATCCATCGGTTGAGTCCTGCGGGTGTGTTGTTGGCTTCCGCAATCGTGGTGACATTGGGCATTTATTTATTGCGTACCCAGTCGGGTAACATGGCGTATTTGGCGGCGTTGGTGTTTGGCATCGGTGCGTGCTATTTTTGGCCCACCATGTTGGGTTTTGTGAGTGAATATATGCCAAAAACTGGTGCGTTAGGCTTGTCGTTGATGGGCGGCGCGGGCATGTTGGGCAACTGGGCGTATCAAACTTTCTATCTCGGCGATGCCGTTGGGCGATATACCGAAGCCGCAAAAGCCACCAACGCAGACCTAAAAGCGGCAGAACTCGCGGGCGGATTGCGCGCTTTGGAAGACATCAACTACATGCCGATGGCACTCATTGTTGCTTTCGCGGGGTTGTATGTTTATATGAAAAATAGAAAATAATTTTATCTATTGCATAAATTTTTAAAATGCCTATCGGAAAATGATTTTCTGATAGGCATTTTTTCATATCAACCACCTTTAAATGTCGCACTACCCCACTCTATTGTTGCGAAAAAGGCGACCCCCCAGTATGTTTGGCACTTTTTTTTGCTTTTTAATAATTTATTTTTTATAAAAAGAAAATATTGTTTGAGTAATCACTGAGGTTAATTCCTCATTCTTTAAACCTATTTATGTTGTCATTCTCCTTCTTTTGTGGGGTTAAGTTGGATTTCTATTTGGTGAAACCCCTCATACCACACCTTTTTCAACAAAAGAAAGGGTTAAAAGGGGTAAAAATAGCTACCCCCCAGTATCCAAATGACAAAAGTGGTTGTTTTTATCAAAAAAATGCTACCTTTGCGCTCTTTTTTAGAAAATTTTGTAATTATAAATGGGAAATATCGTAGCGATAGTAGGTCGTCCAAATGTTGGAAAATCTACTTTTTATAACCGTCTCGTGGGCGGACGTGAGGCAATTGTTGATGACTTTTCGGGCGTAACACGCGACCGAAAATATGGCGTGTCGGAATGGAACGGAAAAAAATTCACCATCGTTGATACTGGGGGGTTGGTCACCGTAACAGATGACATCTTTGAAAAGGCAATCCGCTCGCAAGTCAAGATTGCACTCGACGAGGCAGGCGTTATTTTGTTCATCGTAGATGCCGCATCGGGCATGACCGATTTGGACGAAGAGATTGCCCTGCAACTCCGCCGCACCAAGAAGCCCGTTTTCTTGATTGTCAACAAGGTGGACAACAATGACCGCATGTTGGCAGCCAATGAATTTTGGTCTATGGGCTTTGAAAACATCTTTTTCATATCCGCCATGTCGGGAAGTGGAACGGGTGATTTGCTAGACGAAGTCGTTCTGCACATCGAAGAACCCGAAGAGTTGCCCGCAGGACTACATAAAATCGCGATTGTTGGGCAGCCAAACGTCGGAAAATCGTCCCTCACCAACGCACTTTTGGGCGAAGAACGCAACATTGTAACCGATATTGCAGGCACAACACGCGATTCGACGCACTCGCGATACACCAAATTTGGAAAAGATTTTATGCTCATCGACACCGCAGGCATACGCCGCAAAGCGCGGGTCAATGAAGACCTTGAGTTTTATTCCGTCATGCGGGCAATTAATGTCATTGATGAAACAGATGTCATCTGTCTCGTCATTGATGCCACGCTTGGACTCGAATCCCAAGACATGGCAATCTTTAAACTTGCCATTGAACGCAAAAAAGGCGTGGTCATTCTCATCAACAAATGGGATTTGATGCAAAAAGATACCAACACCGCACGCGATTATGAGGAGGCACTCAAAGAAAAGCTCAAGCCTTTCAGCGATGTTCCGATTCTCTTCATCTCGGCTTTGGAGAAACAACGCATTTTTAAAGCCGTTGACCTTGCACTCGAAGTGGCGGAAAATCGGATTCAACGCATCAAAACTTCTGTTTTGAATGAGTTCCTTGAAGAAGTGATGCAGCGCAATCAGCCGCCGTCGCATCGCGGTACGTCCATTCGTATCAAATATGTGACGCAGTTACCCCTCTTCTATCCCGCGTTTGCCTTCTTCTGTAACCACTCAAAGCACGTTCCAGACAATTACAAACGCTATTTGGAAAATGAATTGCGCAAGCGTTTCCATTTTACAGGCGTTCCTATCGCGTTGATGTTTAGAGATAAATAAAAAAATATACGGATATAAAAAGCCTCGCGCATACATACGCGAGGCTTTTTGTATCATTTATACTAGGGGGGCTTTTTTTATCAAGAACTTTGCCGTAATAGTCAAAATTGTTTTACATTTGCGAAATAAAAATTTGCGAAATAAAAATTTTATCATTTCTAAATTAAGAAATATGAAAAAAAATACTTATTTTTTTATGGCAATATGCTCTATTTTTTCTGCTTGTGATAAAACGGCAGACAATTCTGGCAACAATAATCCAACTACAACCGATATTTTATATACGATGCCCGAAGAGAGTTCCGCACACGAAGGGACGTGGCTTCAATGGGGGCATCAATATCAATACGGTGCAACGTATCGCAACCGAATCGACGCGACGTGGGTGGCGATGACTAAAGAATTGGTGACCAGCGAAAAAGTACATATCATTGCTTATGATACTGCCGAAAAAACGCGCATCATTGGGTTGTTAACTACCGCAAATATTCCACTGACGAACATTGATTTTAAAATTTATCCAACCGACGACGTATGGGTACGCGACAACGGACCCATTTTCGTAAAAGATAAAAACGGGCAATTGGTCATCGAAGACTGGGGGTTTAATGGTTGGGGAAGCAAAGCCCAATTTACAAATTGCAACGCAATACCCTCTAAAATTGCGGCAGACCAAGCCATCACTAAAATTGACCTCAATGCAACGATGACAAACGAAGGTGGAGCCATCGAAATTGATGGAAATGGAACCTTATTAGCCACCAAAAGCGCGGTACTCAACAACAATAGAAATCCAGGAATGACACAAAGCAACGCCGAAGAAATTTTTAAAAAATATTTAGGTGCAACAAATTTTATTTGGTTAGACGGTGTTCCAGGACTTGAAATCACAGACCAACACATCGACGGATTTGCTCGATTTGGCAACCAAACCACTATCGTAACGATGGCGCAAAATGATTTGTTAGATTATGACGTAAAACAAACGGATATTGATAAATTATACGCTGCAAAAAATAAAAATGGAACCGCTTATAATTTCTTGAAATTGCCGTTGACGCAAAATAATGTAGTGACCACTTACGGCACCAATTTGGGTTACAAGGGTTCTTATGTCAATTACTATATCGCCAATACTAAAGTTTTAGTGCCAAATTATAACGACCCAAATGATGCAATTGCAAACGCGAAAATTCAAACCTTATATCCAACGCGGACGGTTGTGGGCATTGATGTTAGAAATTTGTACGCAAATGGCGGCATGATACACTGCGTAACACAACAACAACCACAATAAAAAAAATATAAAAAATCAAAATATACTGGGGGGGGATAAAAAACACCCCCTTCACAAAAAGATTTTACCTCATCGCAGAAAGATTTACCCGCGTCGTAGAGAGATTTTACCTCATCGCAGAAAGATTTACCTTCGTCGTAGAGAGATTTTACCTCGTGATAGAAAGATTTACCTTCGTCGTAGAGAGATTTTACCTCGTGATAGAAAGATTTACC
>JBJOPA010000117.1:0-12591 GCA_046051005.1 Bacteroidota bacterium | reverse complement strand
AGTGTTTTTGAGGTAAAAATTAGTTAAAAATCAACATTTTTTTTTTCTTTTTTTCAATTAAGGTTTTGCAGTTTTCTGAAATAAACTATTTTTGGGGCGAATTTGAGAAGTTCTATTTTTGATACGCATGAAAGTGCGTTTTTAGATTTTTTAAAAAGAATGATTCTCAGCGTTTTTTGCTATAAAATACCTCAAATTTAGGATTGAGAAAACTTCATTTCTTTTCAATTCGGTTCTGTTCAAAAATTCCATCGGTTGCCTTTTGGCGAAGTGTTATTTTAAATAAAAAAAACAGAGACTGGCGATTTTAATTTCACGGTCGCCCGCTCTTACATCTTATTTTCGCGTCTAATTAAAAAGTAGGCAAGTTAGAAAAAGCAAAATTTTAAAGTCGAAATGATGAAACAACAGGTCAAAAGACTATTTTTTGTAGGTTTCGCTGCTGCCGCAACGATTTTTGCATCGTGCGGTAAGAAAGACAACGGGCAGTTGATTGGCTCGCAAGACCGTCCAAAATGGAAAGGCATTAACCCTTACGGTATGGTGTATATCCCTTCTGGAACGTTCCACATGGGTCCGAGTGACCAAGATGTGAGCCGTACGTTTTTGAATCAACCGAGAGCGGTTTCGTTGCAAGGTTTTTTCATGGACGATACTGAAATTACGAACAACGAATATCGTCAATTCGTTGATTGGGTGCGCGACTCGCTTGCGCACGTAGCACTCGACCACTCCCTCGAAACCGACGACGGTACGCCATTGATAGACTGGGAGCAAGAAATTGATTGGACAGACGAAACACTCAATGACCTTTTCTACCAAGGTTCAGACCGTTTTGCAGGTAAAAAAGAGTTGAATGTCGAAAAATTCAAGGTCAAATACCAAGAATATGACTGGCTCGGTGCTGCTCACCAATTACGCGATGCAAAGGGCAATCCTACGCAAAAGCGCAATAAGTTCATCAAAGAAAAAGAAGTTCGTATCTATCCTGATACGTTGGTTTGGGTGCGTGATTTCGCGTATTCTTACAACGAACCGATGACACGTAACTACTTTTGGCACCCTGCATTTGACGATTATCCAGTGGTCGGTGTAAACTGGCACATGGCGCGTGCATTCTGTTGGTGGCGTACAAAACTTTGGAACACGTACCGCGCAGGTGGTCGTGGAGAAGTTAATACAGAAGAATTCCGTTTGCCAACCGAAGCTGAGTGGGAATATGCGTCGCGTGGCGGACATGACCTCGCTCCATATCCTTGGGGTGGTTATTACACCCGCAATGCAAAAGGTTGTTTGATGGCAAACTTCAAACCGGGACGTGGTAACTATCCAGAAGATGGTGGTCAATATACGGTGAAAGCCGATGCCTATTTCCCGAACGATTACGGCTTGTTTAACATGTCTGGTAACGTTTCGGAATGGACAATCACAGCGTATGTGGACAATATCAGCCCATTGCACGACCTCGACCCCGACTTCCGCTATGATGCGAAAGATGATGACAAGCCTGCCAAAAAACGCAAAGTCGTTCGTGGTGGTTCTTGGAAAGACATTGCGCATTATTTGCAAACGGGTACACGTGACAACGAATATCAAGATACCACTAAATCGTATATCGGTTTCCGTTGTGTATTGACATTCTTGGGACGTTCTATTAATGACAAATTCTAAAAAAAAGTTGCTTTAAGACACTTTTTTGAGATTTTTAATAAAACAAAAGATACCCCCCAGTATCTCCGCTAATTTTTGGACATCAGATAAGTCAAATCAGTAAAAATATTTTCAAAATCAAACTAAACCGTTTTTTAAATTACTGATTTGACTTATTTTCCAAACATCTTTCGAGTTGTCCAAATCATTTTCTCTTTTTCGACAAAAGTCGAACCGTTAAAAAAAGAAAACATACTATCAAAAGGTTGTCTATCGAAACAGATCATATCGTTTTGGGAGGACAAAGAGAAAAGTCAATACGCCCATCAAACCTAACAAAGTTTGATAGGTGATTGGTATTTTCTGTTGTAAATATTTTTTGAATATATTTCTAATCCTATTGGATTAAAAAAAATATTTAAATTTTATTAACATTTTGATGTTTTTTTCAACTTTGGAAAAGTTTTTGTAAATTCAGATTGGCTTTTTATATTTCGTGTTGGGATTAAAGTTAAGATGTTTGTTCAAATTTTTATCAGTTTTTGGTGACAATTCAAACAAAGGTCGTATCATTGCAACCGTTTTTAAAATACATTCTGAAAAAAGCTAATCAATAAAACTGGCTCGCCAGAGAACGTAAAAAAAAATTTAAAAGTAAAAAATTAATTCTTTAATCTTTCTAAAAGCAAAAAAGATGAGTTTCTTCAAGTCAAAAGGTTTTAAGTACATCAAAAATTTGATTATCGGTGTTGGTGCAGCTATCGTATTGATGGGCGCATTGTTCAAAATTGAAAGCTGGCCCTACGCATCTGAAATGTTGATTTTGGGTTTGTCGGTTGAGGCAGGCTTATTCTTGATGTTGGGTATCTTGGGTCCAGACCCCGATTATTACTGGGACAAAGTGATTCCAGGTTTGAGCGACTACGGTTCGCAAGTTCAAGGTTTGAACTTGGGCTTGGGCGGTGGCGCACCTGCTCCACAATTGCCAGCTTTGAACGGCGAAGTCGTAGAAAACCGTTTGGGCGGTATGTTGACCGAGTTGCAAGGCATGTCTAAAAGTTTGGGCGCATTGAAATCGTTGCAAGAAGTTGATTTTAGCGGTACGCAAGACCAAATCAAATCAATGAACAACTTCTACGGTAAAATGACCGAAGCGATGGCAAATATGTCAGACGCAATGGAAGACACCAAAATGTACAAAGAGCAAATGTCTGCTTTGAACAAAAATTTGGGTTCACTCAATGCAGTTTATGGCGGTATGCTTTCTGCAATGTCTAACGTTGGCAAATAATTTTTTGGTAAAATTATTGTCTAAAAGACAAAAAAAGGCAAATTATACTGGGGGGGGCTTCTTTTTCAGTCATGTTTTGCCGAATTGGAAAAATTTTTTGAAAATCAACAAAAATAAGAAAAAGATATGTCAATTCCAAAGGAACCGCGGCAGTTAATGATTAACCTCATGTATTTGGTGTTAACTGCCATGCTCGCTTTGAACGTATCTGCTGAAATCATCAATGCGTTTTTTGCCTTGAATACAGGGATTAAAAAAAGTACGGGTATCGTTGACAATACGAATGGCTTGATTCAACAGGCAATTGATAAGCAGGTGTCTGCTTACAATACCGCTCCGAATCAAGGCTTTAAATCAAAGGCTATGGAGGCTACTAAAATTGCCAAAGAGTTTGAATCGTATATTAACGAGATTACTGGTAAATTGGTGGAAGGTGCAGGCGGTTTAGATGTAAGTAAAAAGGCTGATGGTACACCTAAATACGTAGATGGTCGTCCAGTGCGTTACAAAGACAAAGATGTGACTACTCGTATGTTCATTACAGATGGTCTCGGTGCGCAAGTAGAGAAAAAAATTCAAGAAACGAAAGCAAAATTTGAAGCGTTGCTTGCAGGTGACCCTGAAAAAGACAAAGTGTTGGGAAGTATTGCTTTGAAATTAGATGAAATTGCATCAGATTCTAAAGCAAAAACTTGGGTTGATTTCAAGTTCAAGCAAATGCCTGTGGCTGCGGTTATGCCTTCTTTGACCAAAATGGTTGCTGACGCGAAAACGTCAGAAACAGCTTTGTTGAATCACTTTTTTAACAAAGTGGGCGGTACAGATATTAAATTTGACCAATTCAAAGTCGCCTTCTCTCCTAAAAAAGGATACTTGAATCGTGGCGAAAAATTTGAAGCAGAAGTATTTTTGGCTGCATTTAGTTCAAATCCAGGTGTAGGCGCAAGCGTTACCGTAAATGGAAGTAGCTTGCCTCTAAAAGATGGTGTTGCTAGTTATTCAACCGTTCCAAGTGGTATTGGTAAGCAAAAAGTGACGGCAACGGCATCTATTCGTAATCCGTTGACAGGCGTTGTGACTACAACCAAACCAGTTGACTTTGAGTACGAAGTAGGTGAGCCTTCGGCAACCATTTCTGCTGAAAAAATGAACGTGTTTTATATTGGCGTTGACAATCCAGTTGCAGTTTCTGCGGCGGGTGTTTCGAGCAGTGCAATTCAAGTTTCTGCAGAAGGTGTTACGCTTAATAAAAAAGATGCGAACAATTACAATGTAACTGCGTCGCGTCCGGGTAAAGCCTATATCACGGTGTCTGCACCAGGTTTGGCTCCTGTTAAAAAAGAGTTTCGCGTAAAATCTATTCCTGACCCAACTGCGATGCTTCGCAATGGTAAAAAACAAGGTGGATTGGGTTCTGGTGAAATGCAAGCAATGCCAGGTATGATGGCAAAATTGGAAAATTTTGACTTCGATGCACGTTGTTCGATTCAAAGTTTCCAAATGGTTCGTCAAGCGCGTCGTGAAGACCCCGTAGCAAAGGATAATAGTGGTGAGAATTTCGGTAGCGATTGCCAACGTTTGGTTCAAATGGCAAAACCTGGTGATACGTATTTCTTCTTGAATATTCGCGGTCGTTGTCCGGGTGATGGCGGTCCACGTGATTTGGGTTCAATGACGTTCTTTATTCGTTAATTTTTTCTCGATAGGGTGGAATGGCTTGAAAATAGCTACCCCCCAGTATCCGAGCTAAAAATCATACATAAAACGTGTTAATGTGTCTTTAATTTAGTATTTATTTGCAAAAATTTTGAAAAAAAAGTTAAAATTTTTGTTAACAGCATACTAAAAGACACATTGACACGTTTTATTTTTGTAGTTTTGCGTTCCTTTTAGTGCTTGTAGAAAGACAAGAAGGCATGAAAAAAACTGCTAACAAAGAATTTTTTTTCTGATAAAAATCTTTTTTAAAGAAAACTTAAAAAACGCGATTCAAGTATGAAGTTCTGCGGAAAAAGCATTAAATTTTTGAGCGTAACGGCATTTTCGTTGATGGCAACTATGGCATTTGCCCAAGTTCCAGATGACATTCCTGCGGGCGACCGTTTTCCAGGTAGCTTCCCTTCTGCGGAAGAACCGACGACAACGACGACCACAACTACGCCTGCGCCCGGCAATCGTCCTACGACACCTGCCAACAACCGTCCTGTGCCAAAGCCTGAGGAGAAAAAACCCAATACGGAATTGCCGCCGCCTGACGAAGACCGCCCACTCAATGGCGTGGTAGAAGAAAAAACGATTATCGAAAAAGTCGTTTTGCCTTATGACAATCCGCGTGAATCGGACGTAATGTGGAAAAAAGACATTTGGCGCGTGATTGATGTTCGCGAGAAAATCAATCAAACGTTTACTTATCCTGAAGAATATTTCATTGATATTTTGTTGAAAGGTATCAAAGACACCACTTTGGGCATCAGAGCGTATAGCGCGGAAAATGATAAATTCCACTACAAACTCACTTCAAAAGAAGCGACAGAAATGGGTTCGAGCGTAGATACAGTTTCTATTATGGATCCTGTTACCTATGAAACAACCTACAAACCCGTTTTTAATAGACTCAATCCTGATGACATTCGCTTTTTCCGCGTGAAAGAGCAGTGGTATTTTGACAAAGAGTCTTCGCGTATGTTTGTCCGTATTTTGGGCATTGCGCCAATTCAAGAAGTGAAAGACCCCACAACAGGTGCGTTTTTGTTCCAAAAACCATTGTTCTGGATTTACTATCCGAATTGCCGCGACTATTTAGCGCGTCACCGCGTATTTGCGGAAGGCAATGATGCTAGCCCTATGTCATGGGAAGATTTGTTTGAAATGCGCCGTTTTTCGAGCTTCATTTTCAAAGAATCTAACATCACGAATCGCCGTTTACAAGACATTTATTCGGGTCGTGACATTTTGTTGGAAGGAGAAAAAGTTAAACAAGAAATTTTCAACTGGGAGCATGACCTTTGGTCGTACTAATTTCAGTCCGAAAATTGGATAAAAAAAAATCTCAATCGCAATCGTGCGGTTGAGATTTTTTTTATGATATGGAACTGAAACAACTGAAAAAATATCAACACAAAACCTGAAAAACGATTTTTTTTGAAAACAAAAATACTTTAAAAATACCAAAAAATGCTTTTTCCCCTCTTTTTGAAGGGTTTATACTGGGGGGGAGCTTATTTTGACAAATTTTGCGCCGTCATTTGCGCGTGATGTTGCACGTGATGCAACGTGAAGTACAACATCTCGCGTAAGGTCAATTTGCCTAAAAGCGGGTGCGGAATGATATATACGTCTAAATCCGATTCGTTGAGCTTTGAGACGCGCTTTAAAAACTGCTGAATGGTTTTTTCGTAGGAAGTTAATACCGCGTTTCTGCGCGATAATGTGACCGATTTTGGAACAAATGGGCGCGTCGCACGTCCGCCATTTGCTAATTTTTGATTATATCTTTCGACCAACGCCTCGTAGGTGCGCGACGGGCGATTGGCGGTTCCAAAATTCATTTTCAACATAAATTTGGGCAGCCAAAATGCCAAATTCAAGGGTTTGACCGCCAATTGGATATGCTCCATTTGTTGACCCGCCGACCACTTTTTGGGCAAAGCCGCTTCAAAATCGCTGTCGCTTAGCGATTGGATATATTTTGAAAACAATTCATGCTTTTCGCGCAAGGCGGCAATCAAAATCTCTTTTGTCATTTCTATTTTTTTTATTTTTTAAAAATAAATGTTTCACAAAAATACGACATAAAACGGTATTTTCGACGGTAAAAAATGTTTTTTTATGGCATAAATTCTGAATGCAATTTGTTAATAAAAACGTTCAATAAATTTTAATAAAAGTTAACATTTTTTTTGCATGAAAACTATCTACTTATCGCTACTTTGTTATTTCTTTACGTCTTAAATGAAAAGGAAATATGAATTTGTTTCTGATTCCGTTTTTTTAGGCTATTTTATTGATTTTCAACGGATTAAAAAAATAAAATTGACCTCAAAAAACAACCACATGAATGGCAAATCGCCGTATAATCATCTGAGCCTTGCTTGTTTTTGGCAAAATTTTTACAACAGTTTTGGAGTTATTATTTTTTTATTTACGCATCATTTTTTATCATTTTTTACCGATTTTTTTTAATTTTATCTAACGTTTTTTATCAACACATTTTAAAAAATTGTCTGTCATGAAACAAGCAACAAAATTCATCGCATCGCTCGCCTTTGCAGGCTTGAGCCTCGCCGCTTTCAGCTGCCAACAAAGCGCAAAAGCGGACACCAACACCGTGAAAACCGAAGCTCCAAAAGACGCAAAGCCACAAAAATTGGCTGCCGAAAAACTCGATTCGGGCGCACGTGTTGTCTATTTGACCTTCGACGACGGACCGCTTCCGGGTTCAGAAGCCTTGCAAAAAATCGTTTTGGAGAAAAAGTTTAAAGCCAGTGTTTTTGTTGTCGGCAAACACACCAAAAACGGGCGCAACAGCCTTCGCGTGGTTTCTGACTTTATGAAAAATCCGTATGTGGACGTGTGCAATCACTCGTACACACACGCGAACAATCAGTACGATTCGTTTTACAAGAATGACGAAGCGGCTTTGGCAGATTTTCAACAAAATCAGAAAGAATTGGCACTCGAAAACAAAATTATTCGCCTTCCAGGTCGTCAGTTGTGGGCGTTGCCAACACGCGACCTCTACATGAAGTCGAGCGGCGGCAAAACGGCGGAAAGATTGCGTCAAGATGGCTACAAAGTCTATGGTTGGGACGTTGAATGGCACGGAAAAGGCACTGCGCCAAAAGAAACGGCTGACCAATTGATGGTTGAAATTGACAATATGTTTCAAAACGACCGCACGTTTACCCGCAACAATCTCGTGGTGTTGGCGCACGACCCCATGTTTTCAAAACCAGAAGGCGCGCAAGAATTGGCAAAACTCGTAGATTTGTTGCGCGCAAAAGGCTATATTTTGGAAAATATTCGTCATTATCCTGAAAAAGACATTATGTAATTTTAGAATCTAAATGAGTTTAGATTTCAATATTTGGTATTGTTTGTTTTTTTGTCTTGCAATTTTAAAGTTTTTGTGGATTGTAGGAGATTGTTTTTTAGATTTTTTTTAGAAAAGAATTTCCTGCAATTCGTAAAAACAACTACTTTTGTGCCTGTTTTGTAGTAAAAAATTTAAAAAATGGCGCATTTAGAAGAAACAATTTTTGTTCCGACCGTTGCGGATTTTGCGCACGCCGCCGCAATTGTGGAGGCGCGTGGCATCAAAAAAATTTTGCTTTACGGTGAAATGGGCGCGGGAAAAACGACTTTTGCACGCGCTTTTGCAAAGCAATTGGGCGCGTCAAGCGAGGCGCAAAGTCCTACGTTTTCGCTCGTAAATAGCTATTTTTTGTCTAAAAATGGGCAACATACTGGGGGGGGGGATATTTTGCATCATCTCGACCTCTATCGGCTCAAAAGTTTGGAAGAAGCGTTGGATATTGGCATCGAAGACATTTTGTTCGACTCGAATTATTGTTTGATAGAGTGGGCGCAAATTATTGAGCCACTTTTGGAACGCTATTTTTCGGATTCCGAAATTTTAGCCGTTCAAATCGAAACACTCGAAGGAAAAGAATTGACAGATTTTTTATCAAAAAATAAAAAATTTGTAGATAAAATTAGCATTCAACCAAGAAAAGTTGTAATTTTGCCCAACTTCCAATCAAAAAAAGATTTTTTATAATTCATTTTTCAATAAGTTATAAAAATCTTTTTTTATTTGAAAGACATTCAAAATCGCTAAATTTCTCCTCAAAAAAAGGCAATTTTCAAACAATGATGAGTGGTGGACAGGGCGGAACAATACCCAATTTTCCGATTTCGATTTCGGCGGAAGGCATCTTCGCGCCACAAACCGAGTCGCTGTTGATAGAACCGAAACAAGGCAACATGTTCATCGGGATTCCCAAAGAAACAACTTTGCAGGAAAACCGCGTGGCATTGGTTCCGTCGTCGGTGGCGTTGTTGACCTCGCGTGGGCATCGCGTGATGCTCGAGTCGGGTGCGGGTTTGGCTGCCAGTTTTTCAGACCATCTCTATTCCGAAGCAGGTGCGGAAATTGTTTACGACCATAAAACAGCACTTCAAGCCAACATTGTTCTGAAAGTTGCACCTCCTACACTCGAAGAATTAGAGTGTTTTCATCATCATCAAACCCTTATTTCTCCGCTTCAATCGCCGACGATTAGCAGCCATTACATCGAAAAACTCTACGAAAAAGGCACAACCGCCCTTGCAATGGAGTTTATAAAAGATGACAAAGGCTCGTTTCCCGTCGTGCGTGTGATGTCCGAAATTGCAGGTTTGAGCGCGGTCTTGTCCGCAGCAGAATTGCTGAGCAAAGACAATGGCGGCATCGGGGTTTTGTTGGGCGGCATCGCAGGCGTGCCACCCGCTAAAATCGTGATTTTAGGCGCGGGCGTGGTCGGTGAATTTGCCGCAAGAACGGCATTAGGATTGGGTGCAGAAATTCGTATTTTTGATAATAACATCTACAAGCTCATGCGATTGCAAAATCAAATTGGGCGACAACTCTATACGTCAGCCATTGACCCAGCGGTCTTAACAAAAGAATTGGAAACCGCAGATGCAGTCGTTGGAGCCATACATTCTAGCAATGGACGTGCACCGATGATTGTAACAGAAGAAATGGTGAGCCGAATGAAGCCAAATGCAGTCATCATTGATGTCAGTATTGACCAAGGCGGCTGTTTTGAAACTTCGATGCTCACGACGCACGACCAACCGACGTTTCGACGACATGAAGTGATTCATTATTGCGTGCCAAATATTCCTTCGCGTGTGCCGCGTACCGCTTCGATGGCGATTAGCAATATTTTAACGCCCATGTTGTTGCGGGCAGAGGCTTCGAGCGGCAGTTTTGAGCAGTTGTTGCAACAAAGTTTGGGGCTACGCAATGGCGTTTACACCTACAAAGGTCGGTTGACCAATAATTATTTGGCGGAAAGATTCAATATGAGATTTACACCCATCGAATTGCTGATTGCAGGAATGGGATAATAAAAAAATATTAATAATAAAAAATGGATTTTTACCCTTTTTTAGTGCGAATATTTTTAAAAAAGAATTTTTAATTTTTCAACGAAACAATTTTTAGAAAAAAAATACCCCCCCCCAGTATTGACGGTCATTTTTAAGTCAAAATCATTTTTTTTTAAACCTTTTTGAAAAAAAAAGTGCAAGTTTTTAAAAAAATGTTAGAATTTGATTTACTTTTGCACGCTTAAAGAAAATATAATTATTTTTCATTACATTTTAGACCATTTTTAATTTGTTTTTACTTCAACTTTGGGTAGATTTATCACTTTTTTTTCTTTTTTGAAGTATTTCTTTTTATTAACCTGTCTTTACATTTTATTTTGCTTATCTTTGAGCAATTAAAATACACCTCGTCACGCTGTTGGAACATTCATTTTTTTATTATATTTTTTAAGAAAGTAATTAAGGAAATTATCGCCTTTTCCTAAGAAAAAAAGGTGTTGCTAAAAATACGGAGCTTTAAATAATGAGATTTTTTAACTTTTTCACGCAGGAATTGGCAATTGACTTGGGAACCGCCAATACCCTCATCATCCAAAACGACGAAATTGTTGTTGATGAACCCTCTATCGTTGCCATTGACCGAAAAACCAATCTTACGATTGCCGTCGGACACAAAGCAATGCAAATGCACGAAAAAACACACGAACATATTCGCACCATTCGACCGCTAAAAGACGGCGTAATTGCGGACTTTCAAGCAGCAGAAAGCATGATTGAAGGTTTCATCCGCATGACAGGTTCGCGTCGTCGCTTTTTTACGCACCTAAAAATGGTGATTTGTATCCCTTCGGGCATTACAGAAGTTGAAAAAAGAGCCGTTTTTGAATCGGCTGACCACGTGGACTCAAAAGAAACTTACCTCATCTACGAACCAATGGCTGCCGCACTCGGCATCGGTTTGGACGTGGAAGAGCCAGTCGGAAATATGATTATTGACATCGGCGGCGGTACAACTGAAATCGCGGTCATCGCGCTTTCGGGCATCGTTTGTGACCAATCTATCCGAATTGCAGGCGACGAAATGACGATGGATATTGTCAACTACATGAAAAGACAACATAATATTTTGATTGGAGAGCGAACTGCCGAACAAATCAAAATTCACGTAGGTTCGGCTTTGCATGAATTGCCAAATCCGCCAGAAGATTTTGCAGTAAACGGACGCGATTTGATGACGGGTATTCCGAAACAAATCACCGTTGGTTACACCGAAGTGGCGCACGCGATTGACAAATCTATCTCCAAAATTGAAGATGCCGTGTTGAAAGCCCTTGAAAGTACGCCGCCAGAATTGGCTGCGGACATTTACAAAACGGGTCTTTATTTGACAGGCGGCGGCGCATTGTTGCGCGGTTTGGACAAGCGGATTGCCGCAAAAACCAAATTGCCCGTGCATGTTGCCAGCGACCCACTTCGTGCCGTCGTGCGCGGAACAGGCATCGCATTGAAAAATACCGAAAAATATTCGTTCTTGATTGACCGCAAACGGGTTTAAAAAATAACGATTTTTGTGAATAAAAATACACCCCCCAGTATAATTGACTATTTTTAGGTCGGCATACTGGGGGGTGTATTTTTTTCTTATCTTAATTTTTAAAAATAAAAAATATGCAACGTTTTATATTTGTTTCGATTATTTTGTGTTTGTGCATTTTGGTGTATGCTTGTGCTGCGCCGCCTGAAAAAAAGTTGCCAAAAGAATTGCGTCATCTAGTGTTGTTCAAACTAAAAGATGGTACTTCGGCGGATTCTTTGAAGGCAATGGAAATGGGTTTTAAAGGTTTGGCAACGCAAATAAAAGAAGTAAAACACTTTGAATTTGGTTTGAACAACAGTCCTGAAAACCTCAATCAAGGTTTTACGCATTGTTTTTCTGTAACTTTTGCGGACGAACAAGCGCGTGCGATTTATTTGCCGCACCCTGCGCACCAGTTGTTTGTCAAAAATTATTCAGCGATTATTGACAAAGTTTGCGTCGTTGATTATTGGGCTGAAATTATAAAATAAAAATATTTGATTTCCCCCAAAAAACGCTTTTCATCAAATCGAGAAAAGCGTTTTTTTTTGGTTTAAATACTTTTTGAAACAAATATTTCACTTTTAAATGTAACTTTGCAACACATTTTGTAGAAAAAAAAATCGTGAAAAAAAAAATTAACAAAAAAAAAGAAATGAAATTTTTAAAAACACCCCCCCCCAGTATCCAAGCCGTTTTGATGGCATTTTTGACCACAATTTTGGTTTCTAATTGCGATACTGCAAAAAAAGTGACGGAAACAGAAACCGAACCTGCGCCAGAAATGAGCCTCACGCCCGCGCAATACCGCGCTAGCATCGCTGCGCCGACGAAAGATTCGATGAAAATTGCGTTTTACAATACCGAAAATTTGTTCGACACCATTGACGACCCGCAAAAAGACGATGCCGAATTTTTGCCAAACGGAAAAATGAAATGGACGGCAGACCGCTATCAAACCAAACTTTCGCATATC
>JBJOPA010000116.1:0-11028 GCA_046051005.1 Bacteroidota bacterium | reverse complement strand
AAATATTGATAAAATGACTGATGGCGGGGTTATTTTTTCCAAAAAAACTGCGCTCTATGGCAAAAGTTGCCAATGAAAACGGGCGATAACGGTCGCCTTCGAGGTAATCTTTTTTTTCTTTGAAATAGCCGCGAAACGTTTCATATCGAAATAAATCGCCAATTCCATCTATGCCTTTTTGCGTAAATTGGTTTTGCGAAAGCACCATTTTATCGTCCAAAACATAGTCATATGCAATGCTTCGACCATAGATGAAGAAGCTCAAAATTGTCAAAATGACCAGTGGCAACGCATTTTTGGAAAGAAACGAAAGAAAAAAAGTAGATTTCTTCGCAACTGCCATTTTTGGCGTTTGGATACTGGGGGGGGGGCTTTTTTTCATTTTTTTTGACATAACAACAGACTAAAAATGGGCGATGATGAATTTTTGATATTTTAAAAATAAATAACTTAAAAAGTATTTATAACCAAACTATTTGCTGCAAAATTCATGTCAAAAATTTACAATATCAAAAATTTTCCCATAAAAATTATCGAATTTTCAACATCAAGAATTTGATAGAAAAAAATACCATGTTGTTGTTCAAAATTCTCTTTTTTTATCGTCAAATTTTCATTTTCAACTTCCATTTTTTGGTTGAAAACATTTTTTCCGTTGAGGTCAAAAATTTTCACAGTCGCTTGTTTTTCTTGAAAATTGGGCAATTCTATCGTCACATCTTGCAAAAAATGGCTTGGATTTGGGAAAACCCGTGCGCCGCCGCGTGCTTTTTTTTCTATATTTTCAGATTTTGCCAAAATATTACACAACGCAATGGAGTTGACCGCCGCACCGCCGAGTTGACTGGTTTCGTTGGTCGTCAAAAGCGTGCAATCGTCTTTAAAACCAATCGCTTCGCGCTGATTGAGCAACGAAAACTCATAAGTGCGCCGCGTACCCGTCCAAAAACGACGACCTTGAAAGCCATCAAATACAAATAATCTTGCATAACTCATCAGCACAATGCGCTGCCCGTCAGCACTTTTTGCCGCGCCCGTGATGGCTCCACGATAGAGCCAACTATTTTCGGTAGGCAAAACATAGACTAATTTTGCAACATGCGTTCCCGCCACATTCGGGATTGCGTAGATGCGCGTGATGCCCAAATACGGCGACGTATTAAAATCTTTTGTAAAGATATAAATCGAATCTGACCACGCCAACATCGCTTCGGCATCAAAATATTTTTGCGCCGCAACGGGTGGAAATGCCGTTTGGTCTTCATAACTAAACGCCAAAACTTCAGGTGTAAAACTGGTTTGACTGCTTAGGGAAAAGTTGTTGATTTTTAAAATTCGCAAATTCGTTCGATTGTGCGAATTATTTCCAAAATCACCAATTAGCAAATTTCCTGCGGGGTCAAGTGCGATTTCTTCCCAATCATTATTGGCAGCATTTACGCGCACGCGACGAATAATTTGGCAACTTTGCGTATTGAAAAGTGTCAAATCTGAATCGTTTCCGCTATCGGCATGCGTCCAAATCGTTCCGTCGGCGTTTGCAATGATGCCCGAACTTTCTTTCAAGGTATCGGGTAAACTACACAAATTTTGAGTCGAAATGATTTGTTGCGCCCGAATCGTGGGTGGGTGCAACCAAAAAGGAAGCCGACAACTGGTGAGCAACGGCAACAGTAAAATTATCAATCGTATTTTTTTCATCGCTTTTTTTTCAGAACAAAATTACAAAAAAAAATGGCTTTCATACTGGGGGGTAGCTTTTTTTTATATTTTTTTATAAAAACATTCTTATGATTGTAAAAATAATTTTATATTTGCATTGTGATTTATGCACATTTGAATCTGACATTAATAATTTTATCAAAAAAACAAAGAAATGAAAAAAATAATAGTTGTTCTAACCTTAATATGTAGTCTCTATGGCTGCGAACAAAAAACGTGTCGCGATGATGTTGATTATGGAAATCTAGAACTGACCAATGCCGCAAAAGAATTGAATCCATATACGAGTCAAAACAAAATTATCGTGTTTAAAGATAGTCTTGCGAAAGAATATAAATTTGCATTGAGCAATCAAACGCTGCAAACTAGTAAGAATTATATTCCTGCGCCTTGCTCGGAAGATGCTTCAAAAATGGTCAATTACGTGTCAAAAAGTGATTTTTTCAGATTGAGATTGACGGGCATCGAACTCAATATGGAACTTTACATCACCATCGGTCCAATTCCACAACCCAATCAAGACGGTCAAACGGGCGAAGAGCTGAATATTACAAATCAAAACGACAATAACTTGTATCACAGAATAAATCAAAAAAATAAAAATGGGGAAACCATAAGCCATACCGATAACTCATTTATCGTTGACAGTATGAAGGTTTTAAATAAAACTTTTTATCAAGTAATCGTGAACAATCCCGCAGGATACAACAAAAGTCCAACCTATCGAATGGGCTATAACAAAACTCACGGATTGGTTTGGTTTGAAGATAAGAGCCTCCGCAAAACCTTTGTTTTTGATAGAATTGAGAATTAATAATTCAAAAAATGACGAATATACTGGGGGGTAGCCTCAATAATGAATAAAAAATAAAATTTATATAAAAATTAGGTTTTAATTCAAAAAGAGCTATTTTTTTGAATTAAAACTTAATTTTTATTTCCCACGACCTTGCACGATGACAAGGATTGTATAGAATAAAATTTTAAAATCTAACGACAATGACATATTTTCTATGTATAAAACGTCAAATTTTAATCTTTGTACCATTTCATCAACACTCGACGCATAGCCATATTTCACCATTCCCCAAGACGTAATGCCCGGTCGAACTTTCAACAAATGGCGATAAAGCGGCGCACGTTTTTCAATTTGTTCGATATAAAATTGCCGTTCGGGACGCGGTCCGACGAGCGACATTTCGCCCTTCAATACATTCCAAAATTGAGGCAATTCGTCAAGCCGATATTTGCGCATCACGGCTCCCCATGGGGTCACGCGGTCGTCGCCCGTGCGCGAGAGTTGCGGCACACCGTTCTCTTCCGCGTCCGTAAACATAGAACGAAATTTTATTATATTAAATGGTTTTCCGTTCAGCCCAATGCGTTCTTGGAAGTAAAAAATGGGTCCATTTGACGACCAACGCACTCGAAAAATGATGTAAATCAGCAACGGTGACAATATCAAAAGTCCTGTAAAACTTGCCAAAACATCAATACTTCTTTTAATGACTTCTTGCCAACGCGGCATCAATTCTCGTTTAATGATAATCAAAACCGCGCCGTATGGATAAGACATTTTGACAGAACCAAGCAAAATATCATACATATCTGGAATAATTCTTATCAAAACGCGCTCGCCAAAATCAAAAAGTGTCGTTAAAATATCTTTGAGCCGATGATGGTCGCTGGTTTCGATGGCGACGATGACTTCTTCGATTTCTTGTTCATTGATAATTCTTGCAATGTGTTCAATTTTGCCCAATTTTGGCAATTTAGTTTCCAAAATATTGGTCGAATTGCCGTTTGAATCAATAAAACCGACAAAATTGAAGCCCAACCCTTTTTCACGATTCGTAATATCCTCGTACAATTCGAGTGCATTTTGATTGCCGCCGATGATGAGCGTCCGATAACTGACCAAGCCCGATTTGAGACGACGGCTCGCCCGCGTGAGCAAAACCATGCGCGAAAAAACGGTTAGAAAAAAATGCAACATAAACAACGCCGCAAAAGAGCGATAATATGTTCGATAATCGGTTACAAAATCGTCTAAAATCAAGGTAAAAAACAAGAACAACACGCCAAAAAACGTCAAAAAAAACGTCCGTGAAATCGTGGAAAGGCGCGACAAACGATAAATGTCTCTATAATTGTCAAAAATGGCGTAAAAAAGTACCCAACAAGTGGGAATCAGAACGATGCCATAATAGAATTTGAAATCTTGAAAAACCGAAATATCAAGGTCTTGCTGCTCAATGCGCACCTTTCGATAGACAAAAAACAACGCCCATGCTGCGACCGCCATCAGCCAGTCGAACAGTACGTAGATTGCCATATCAAATTGTCGTCGTTGCTTCATTTTTCAGTTTTTATTTACTTATTCGCATATTTTATAATTCATAAAATACGGATAAACAAATGTTTTTTATTTTACTAAAATTTTTAAATTGTCAATCCATACATCACCCGTTTGCAGTGAATCGGACAAAACGGTGGAAAAATAGACCCGAAAATCGCGCGTTTTCAGCGTTCTGGCTTCGTTTGTAAGGTTGATGTAAGTGCGCGTCCAATCGGTTCGAGGGAACATAATACTTTTCACAAAAGGCACATATTTGTCGGTAGGGTCTTCGTAAGCCAAAATGCCCACGCCAAAATCTACGTCGCTTCGGTGGTCAAATTCAAGAAAAAAACTTTCGTATTGGGCAGGCAACGTGATGCGAAAAGACGACGCTTTTCGAGCCGCCACCGTCGTGTCGCTGCGGCGAAGCGTCAGTTTTCCACTGCGTCCCTCTACCCCACCGAGTACGGACACAAAGCCCGTTTTACCACTCAAATCTTCGTTAAAACGCATCGAATGGGCAGGATTTTCAAAGTCTTCGATGTATAAAAACTGCGCAGTTCGGTCGTATTTTGTGCGCGGACGCAACAAAAAAGTTTGATTGGGAACCAAATTGAGTGTCGTCGTATCTTTTGTAAACATTGGATAGATGAAAGTACTACTTTTGATTCCATTTTGACGAATGCCCGGAAAAATGCTGATTTTTTTTGAACCCGTTCCCAAAACAGGAATCGTGGCGGGCAATTCAAAAATTCCTAAATTTTCATCACCCGCGAACACCCATGCGTCCACGATACGATGCCGACCCGTGCCTTCGCTCGAATTGACTTGCAACGTAAACGGTTGAATGTCCAAATAAGCAGGAATTTCGTTTGCCTTTCCGCAGCCTAAAAAAATGACCGCCAAAAGCAAAAATTTTGACGAAACATGCAGTTTCAAGCTGCAAAAATTGGAAGATTCTACTAATTTCATAAATACGAAAGGTTTTTTTTCCTAATTTTTTTAAAAATTATTTTGAAATTATTTTAACGTTTTGAAAAAAATTAGGCGGCAAAGATAAACAAAACCTTGTTTGTTGTTGAGTTTTAGGTCAACAATATTTGTATTTTTTGTGTAAATAAATTCGTTGGTAAAAAATTTTGCATCAAAAATCCTTTTTCATCACCCCCCCAGTATATTTGCCTCAAAAGTGACGAATTTATAATATTTCCGTCATTTTGAAGGAAAAAAATGAGGGAGATAAGGCGTTACAATGGGTTGTTGCGTATCTTTGCTTTCTTTTTTTTCTTATTTTTAATTTGTTTCACACCTTAAATTCTAAAAAAAATTGGTTCCATTATTCAAAATGAAAAAAAATATTTTCACGATTGCATGTCTGTGTTTTTCGTTGGCATCTTTTGGTCAAAGAGACACCGTAAAATACGAAACGACGGTGGTTCCCATCGTCCAAACGCAAGAGTTTTACCTCGATAGCCGCGCCATGTCCACCGTAGCGGGTCGCTCGCGATTGGTGATTCCCGTCCGTTTGCCCGAAGGAACCGAACGTTGGTATTATTCTTTTGCTGCATCTAATAGCAAAAATGACATCGGGAATTGGATTAGTTTGGGCGGGCAATTGACAAAATTGGTGGACAAAACGGGCATCGGTTCGGTGGTAATTGACCAACTCGTCAAGCCCACAGGTTCTGCCGTTTGCGATGTTTTTGTACTAGAACCCGAAGCAGACATCAAGGCTTTTGAGGAAAAAGATGATACAAAATGGACGGCTGACCGCAATTTTACGCGCCAAAGCATCATGTCTGGCATTGTTGATGTGACCCGTGTGCGGCATCAATTTTTCCTGTGTTTCAGCAATCCAAGTTTGAAAAGTGGCATCAATGTCAAAGTGGAAGTCACCGCCATCACTGGAAAATTGAAACCCATTTACAACACCAACGAAGCCACCGCGCAACAGGTGAGCGCGTGGACAACCGACGATAAATTGGTGGTTTTAAAGAATTACGAAAATTTATTTTTCGGAAAAGCAAAAATGGACGTTCAAGAAGTTTGTGTTTGTATGTTGAACCGCGTTACGCCACAATTTTCACCTGCCGATTATGCAAAATTGCCGCCCGCCGAAGCCGCCCAACTCGAACAACGCCTGCGCCGCGATTGTCTCGCCGAAACGCAACATCAAAATTTGGCTGCCGAACAGCTAAAAATCGGTGGCGTACTGGGGGGGTACACCGATGCACTCATTTATGAAGGAAAAGCGCAATATGTTTTCGACATCGTGAAAGAAGCGCGATTGTTGCGCTATTCGAGTCCCGAACTTTGGAATGCGGGCGCACGCGCATCGCTCGTGTTGAAGCGAAACAACGACGCAACCGAATTTGCAGAACTCATTTTGTTGAATGATTCCAAAAATTTATACGCCGTCGCCACCAAAGCACATGCCTTGTTGCTGAAAAATGAATTGAAAAAAGCAGAAAGTTTATACGCCGACTACAAAGGCAAAAAAATGCCCGATGGAACCACTTTTGAAGACATCGTCAGCCGAGATTTTCAGTTTTTGATAAAAAATAAAATATTTTCTTCGTATTATGACAACATCAAAAAGAAGTTGAAAATTAATTAATTCAAAATATTTTATAAAAAAAAATCTTCTGTCAACATTACTGTTACAGAAGATTTTTTTTATATTTATTTTATGTCAAAAATATTTTAATGACCTAAACAGAATTTATAACAAAACGCACCACAAATGCCGCCTAAAATGGGCGCAACGACTGGAATCCAAGCATATTGCCAATCTGAATCGCGTTTTTTGTCAATTGGAAGCAAAAAATGTATCAATCTCGGAGCCAAATCCCGTGCAGGATTGATGGCGTAACCCGTTGTGCCGCCCAAAGCCAAACCGATAATCAGAACCAAACCACCCACGACGAGCGGATTGATGCCGTCTGCAAAACGGTTGGAACCGATCGCCGATAAACCAAAAAGCAAGGCAAAAGTGCCTAAAAATTCGCTCAAAAAGTTGCTCGGCGTGTGACGAATCGCGGGCGCAGTACAAAAAACTGCCAACTTCGCGTCCGCGTCGTCCGTGCGCAACCAATGCGGAAAATAATGAAAATAAACCAAAACCGCGCCCAACGCCGCGCCAAAAAATTGCGCCGCAATATAAATCGGCACCAACGCCCACTCAAAACTTCCCGATGCTGCCAACGCAATCGTCACCGCAGGATTGAGGTGCGCGCCGCTAATCTGACCCGCCGTAAAAACGCCCATCGTCACCGCCAACGCCCACGAAACCGTGATAGCCAACCAGCCCGCGCCTTCCGATTTTGTACCTTTCAAAACCACCGCCGCGACTGCGCCGTTGCCAAGTAGAATCAAAAACGCTGTTCCCAGCATTTCCGCCATAAATTTTTCCATCATAAATTATACTTTTTTAAAATAGTTGTAACAATAAAATCCAATGGCGAATGTACAACTTTTTTATAATTTATGACCATTTTGACGCAAAAAATGCTACCCCCCAGTATATTTAGCCCACAACGGGCAAAGAAAGGTAGCCGCGAAACGCTTTGTCGGTTTCAAAAATTTCGTCCGTATAATCTTTCACAACATTATATAACGTGTCGCGTTCGACAGGTCGGCGACCTACGCGACGAATCAAATTCACCAAATCCTCCGTCGAAAGCGAGGGCGATTGCTCTTCGCTGCCCGCCATCGAATAGATTTTTGTGGTGTCGTCAATCGTTCCGTCCACGTCATTTACGCCAAAAGACAAGGCAATTTGCGCCACTTTTCGACCAATCATGGGCCAATAGGCTTTCAAATGGTCGAAATTGTCTAAATAAATTCGTGCAATGGCATAATTTTTCAAATCTTCGACGGTCGTAGATTCGTCAATATTTGACATTTGATTGTCTTTATTCAAAAATTTCAAGGGAATGAACGTTTGAAAACCGCCCGTTTGGTCTTGCAATTGTCGCAATTTTTCCATGTGGTCAATTCGATGTTCATATTTTTCGATATGACCATACAACATCGTTGCGTTGGAACGCATGCCGAGTTGATGCCAAATTTTATGGATTTCGAGCCATTGTTCGCCTGTACACTTGTCGGCGGCGATTTTTTCGCGAATTTCGGGGTGAAAAATCTCCGCGCCACCGCCCGGAAGCGAGTCACAACCCGATTCTTTTATCATTTTCATGCCTTCTTCATAACTCACTTTACCTTTTTTGAAAATATAGTGATATTCAACAGGTGTCAACGCTTTCACGTGCAATTCGGGACGATGCGTTTTGATGCGGCGAAACAACTCGGTATAAAATTTTAAATCATATTGCGGCAACACGCCACCCACGATATGCACTTCGGTGACGGGTTGGTCATCATATTTTTTTACAATATCAACCATTTCGTCCATCGTCAATTCCCAACCTTCCGAACGCTGTTTGATGAGGCGCGAATAAGAACAAAATTTGCAATCATAGACACACAAATTGGTCGGTTCCATGTGAAAATTGCGGTTGAAATAGGTGTTGTGACCATGTTTTTTCTCTCGAACAAAATTTGCCAACGCGCCCAAATACGACAAATCAGCCGATTCGTAGAGGAAAAGTCCTTCTTCGGGCGTGATGCGTTCTGAATTTTTGACCTTCAACGCAATGTTTTTCAAGGGCGCACTCAACGCGGCATCGCGCAAGAGAATTTCGAGATTGGCGGTTCCGATTGCTGTCATCGTTCTATATTTTTTTTAAAATTAAAAGCAACTGATTTTCTGTCTTCTCCATAAAATGAATGTGTAAAACACCGCAAAATTAGAAATGTTTTCAGAACTTTCAATTTTTATTGAAAGTTTTTAAAAAAGAAGCCCCCCCCCAGTATAAATGCCTTATTTTGATATTCTTATTTTAAAAGTGCCTCGTGCGCGTGAGGCGCGTGAGGCAATTATTATTTTTTATTTTTAAAAATATATAATTCATTGTCTAACAGTTTTTTATGCTCAAAAATTGGATTTAATATTTTCGGCGCGGCGACAACTTCGTTGAAAGAATCTTGTAGAATGGTTTGATGACTTTTGAAAACTCGCGCTTCGTCCCACAAATTTTGATTCAAAAAACTTTGGTGCAACGCGCCGCCACCTTCCACAAAAAGAATTCCAATTTGATATTTTTTATATAAAATTTGTAACATATTTTCTAAAAAATTGTCATCAAAATCTATTTTTTCTACCAAAATGTCCCCCCCCCAGTATCCGTCAGTTTTTTCGGAAAAAACGAGCGTTTTTTGAGCATTTTCACTAGTTTTGAAGACGTTTGCCGCGCTTCCAATTTTTCCAAATCTATCCAAAACGACGCGCAAAGGCGGTCTTCCGCTCGGAAAAAAACGTATATCCAATTTCGGATTATCAACTAAAACTGTATTTGTTCCTACCAAAACGGCATCGGCTTCGGCGCGCCAACGATGGGTCAAACGCTGGCTTTCGGCATTGCTGATGGCAACGGGTTTTGTTTTTAATCCCATATTTTTAGCGGCATCTTCCGCCCATTTCAAAACAATATACGGTCTTTTTTGTTCTATGTTGACAAAAAATGGCTGCAATGTTTTTTCAATTTGTTGTGTCAATTCGGGTGTTTTTTCTGCCATTTCCACTTCGATTCCTTGCGCACGGAGTTTTTGAATGCCGCTTCCAGCCACCAACGGATTGGGGTCGAGCGTGGCAACGACGACCCGTTTGAAGCGTTCTCGAATCAACAAATCGGCGCAAGGCGGCGTTTTTCCGACGTGCGAACAGGGTTCGAGCGACACGTAAATGGTCGAATGTGGCAACAAATGGCGGTCGTTTGGTGATACAGAATTTACGGCATTGACTTCCGCGTGCGCCTGCCCAAAATGGGCGTGAAAGCCCTCGCCAATTACGCGCCCGTCGTGAACAATCACCGCGCCCACTTGCGGATTTGGCGACACAAAACCCGCGCCGCGTGCCGCCAATTCAAAACATCTTTGCAAAAAAATGCTATCGGGAAGGTTATTTTTCGTCATTTTTTTTAATAAATTGTAATTTTTTTTAAATTAATTTAAAAATTTTAGGGTCAGTTCAAAAAAAAGTCGTAAAATTGTATTCTTAAACATTGATGTGATAACAAATTTTTATTTTGCAACAATAAAATGTTGCCCCAAAAGAGAACCAAACCTACGTTTTAGTTAATAAATTGTTTGTTTTAGTATAAAAAATTAAAAAAAAATTAAAAAATCATGTACCTACATTGATTTTTTATATTAATTTTGCGCACCAATTTTCTTCATTCAAATGAATTTGCAATAGAACCGACACAGAAAAGCGATTCATAAGTAAAAAAATTTTAAGGCGTGTTAATAAAAATAAAATTAAAAAATTCAGACCACGAGGTCATGCTCGACGACTTGGTTTATCAAGGAATCCAGCAAGACCCTTATTTGACAGAACTTCGTTTTCTGTCTAACCTACGTTTGCATTCCAGCAAATGCGCCGTTTTTCAGCGCAGTGCGAGAAAAGAAGGAGGCGGTTTTTACACCGAAACCATCTATTTGCACAAGTGGATTGCCGAAAAATTTTTAGGCGACAAACGTAGTGCCACCAACAATTTGGTCAGTTCTCTTAATGGAGACAAGCTCGATTGTAGGCTCGAAAATCTGTTGTGGCGTTCGCGTGCTTCGGCAAGTCGAATGCGAAAAACCAGTAATCCGACGGGTTACACGGGCGTGTATCGCGACCGCAACAACGAAAATCGCTTCCGTGCGGTGATTGCTTACAAAGGAAAAACTTTGCATTTGGGCATGTTTAAATCCGTCGAACAAGCGGCGGAAGCATACAAAGCCAAATCAAAAGAATTGTACGGCGATAAGAGTGAATAGAACAGAAATAACAAGATTATGTTTTGTTTTTTGCCGTCAAAAAAAAAGTCTTTGTTGCTCAACAAAGACTTTTTTTTTGTTTT
>JBJOPA010000115.1:0-2814 GCA_046051005.1 Bacteroidota bacterium | reverse complement strand
ACCTGTCATACGACGAACCCAAACACCGTCCATCATACAGTTGTCATTAGAACCATTGTTGAATGACTCTGTGTAGGCGATAACCGTTCCGTTATTTGCATTTGTGAGGGCTACTTGCGTATATTCCACACAAACTGGATTTGGCTTCACGTTATCGACAATAGTAATTTCAAAATCTTTCGTTGCCAACGCATAACCGCACGCATCACGCGCAGTCAAACGAATAGGATAGCTACCAAATGGGAACGTACCCGTGAACGTGTAACGACGTTCGCCCGTAGCAGCATTCAAAACGGTGCCACTACCTTGTTGAACAAAGCGGCTATCGCTACTCATCAACGAAACAATACCACGTGTACATTCCAAATCTTTTGCATCAAAAGTAATTGTAACAGTACCCGTACATGCACCTGAATTACCCAAAGCTACGATTTCCGTAACCGAAGGCAACACATCAGGCAAACCTTGAATCACCGAACCATCAAAATTAGTGGTCGCATTCGTTGCCGAAGTTTCCCATCTCGTATAATTGGTTGTTCCACCGTGAATGTCTGTTGCACACCAGTTACCATCGTTCACACGACGATAAGTGGTATAACGTGCCGTCACCGTTGGTGGCGTTTTGTCTAATACTTTGATAAGTTGGTCATAAGTAACCGTATTGCTTGCAGCAGGCGCGCACCAATCCAATACTGTCCAGTGACGGATAATTTTAAAACTACCAGCACAAATTTCAATTGGCGCATCATCGCGATAAGACGCATTGATGTTACAAGAGTTTGTACCGCTCAACGTTACATCAGGAATACCGTTGTTGTCTGTATCCAAACCAGGATAAGCGTTCGCTGCCACACTGCCACCCAAAGTAGCCAAGTTAGCAGGAGTCAAATTCGTTGGTGCATCCGCACAACTAAATTCAAGGTCAAGCGGACGATAGATATCACCCAAGTTAGCGCGACGAACCGCAATCAGTTGCTTACATTGTGCCGAATTGCCATACCAATCCGTTACCGTGAAAGTACGAACGATGAAACGAATAATACGACCTGCATTCGCAGCATCTGCCAAAATAGCTGCCGCATCTGCATCAATCGCTGCATCGTTGAAGGCAGGAACAGGCGTGGTGCCAGTACCCGTACCAAAAGGCGCAGTACAAGAAGTTTCGTAGTTCTCATCAGAGAAATTGATGGTCGCAATACGAGAACAATCTGAAATCGTACCTGTTCCAGCTGGATTGATAAACGCAGGTGACAAACTTGGAGCCGCCGTTGTACCACTCAATAAACGGAAACGACCTGCCAAAATTGCCGAAGGCGTAGCACCAGGAGGCACTTGCGCACAAGACAATACTCTTCGCGGCGGACAAACAATCGTCGGAGCGCGTTCGTCTGTGATTTTCACATACGCCCAACACGAAGTGCCATCTGCCAAAGATGCTTTCACCTTGATGACTTGGTCAATCAAAGTCAATGCAACCGTTGACGAAAATACAAGTGGCGCACCCGGACCAGATGAAGCGAGGGGTGGCGCACCAACCGCAGCATTCGCAGCGTACGCAACCATGCTCACCGTACCCGCAAGCGAAGCCGACGACGGAGCCAATACATCAGTCGTCAAAATTTGAAAAGAGCAGTTGCCAGTGCCATCTAAACCAATAGACAAAGCTGGACTGGTAGGACTACCGCCGATACAAGTCAAATCCACCGCATTGGGACTGCCTGTCGGACTGGTTGGATTGCCTGCCCACACCATGCTTGACAAAAACATCATCAGCACGGGGACTAGCATACGCCAACCATTAAAATAGGTAAAATTTGTCTTTTTCATGAGACAGAATTTATTTTAGTTAAAATAAAAAAAAAAGATTTAAAGCGATTGTTGCAAAAAAACAACAATTCAAAAAAAACAAATAAAGTAATATGTATAAGACAAAAAAAATAATGCGAAAATTTTATAAAAAAAATAAAACCAACACTAATTATTTCTTTTTTTATATCTCCAAAACCTTGAAATATGCCCCCCCCCAGTATAAAACGCCTAAAAAGCACGCTGTAACCGAAAAATGAGGGTGCAAAAAGCAGTTAATGCCGAAACGCATTAACAAACAAAACCCTTGTAAAATAATCTTAGACCAGTAAAAAATCCACAAAACCTATTTCCGATTTTCCCAAAAACATTAAAAATCGGTCAACACGCTCGCAAAGACACAAGATGCCCAAGCAATGTAAAATGAAAAAAATACCTTTATCGTGTGAACCCAACCAAAATATTAAAGAGAAAAAAAAGTAAAAATCGTTGATCGGCTTGTGGGATGAAGAGGATTGGGTGGCTCACAGGTAATTTTTCTATATGATAACTACAACAAATAAAAACACAGATTATATGGAATTAAAAAAACATTTATATTGCATTAATAATATTAATTCATAACGTTTGTTTATAAAAAAGTATGGATAGTTAGAAAACTTAATCTTCTTTTCATCTGGCGGAAAATATATCTGATGAGTTAAAGAAATTGAAAAATTGAAAAATTGAAAATAATTATATCGTTATTAAGGTGTAAAATCTTTATAGGAAAAAATAAATTTGTAAAAAAAAGAAACAACGTGCGTTCGGCATTTCTTGCCACAAATATACAATCATTTATCTGAATCGTACAACTTTTTTTTTCCTTTTTTTTCAAAAATACCTATTTTAAACTACGAAAAATACAAAAAATAACCGTTTTAGGGTATAAAATTAGCAAAAAAATGATTAAAAAAAATACAAGACATCTTTTTTTCTGAAAAAAAAATGCTACCCTATTTCGATAAT
>JBJOPA010000114.1:0-3574 GCA_046051005.1 Bacteroidota bacterium | reverse complement strand
TTACTGCGGTTGCTACATTTGCGCCCGCCAAATTGGTAGGGCGATGCAAAATTTCTTTCGGATTGCAAGCTGAAAAGACAGCGGCAAGCGCGACAATAATTGCCAAAATGGGAAAAAACGTATTCCAATTTAACTTCATCATTAGTTCTACTTTTTTTAAACATTAAAAAGGAATAGAACAGTTGAATTGTCAAAAAGTTTTGACATTTTTTCCCATTTTGACGTTTTGATTATCCCTCTTTTTTCAAAATTTGGGTTTGTTCACCAAAATATTGCGCAAATTGTTGCAATGCGTTTGCCATATCTCGGTTTTGCGTTGCACGAAAATAGGTGTCTGACAACGAACGAAGGGTTTCAAACATAAACCTATCCATTTCATTTACCTGAAAATCGGCAGTCCAAAGGTCAATTTTGAGCGTTTCGAGCGAATCTTTATCAAACAGCGCGAGCATCATGGCTTTGGCGGGTTGGGGCGTTTGCCCTGCCGAATCCTGCGCTTTCCAATACATGGAAACGGGCATGTTTTCGGCATTTAACCCAACTTCTACATTTATATTCGACTTGCGCACCACTTTTTTATCCATTTTCCTAGAAAAATTTGAATGAGTCAAAAAAAAATTTCGCAAAGATAGAATATTTTTACAACATCAACGACCGCGAAAAATGCCTTTTTTTTACTCAAAAATGGCGCATTAGTTTTGTTGTAAAATTTTATACAACGCATCTAATTTTGGCGTTAAAATGATGTCGGTGCGGCGATTTTTGGCTTTGTTTGCCTCCGTGTCGTTGGGCGCAACGGGCGCGTACAAGGCGCGACCTGCCGAAACGAGGCGTTTAGGGTCAACTTTTGCGGCAGCCAATAATTTTACAACTGCATTGCCGCGTTGACTCGACAATGTCCAGTTGTTTTCAACCGTTCCGTCGCTGTCGGTGTGTCCTTCGACTTCGATGTCGAGGTCAGCATTGGCGTTGAGGGCAACGGCGAGTTTGGCGATGGCTTCTTTTCCTTTTGCGCCTACGACGCTGCTGCCTTTGGAGAACAACAAATTTTCTGACATAGAGACATAAATTTTGCCATTCTTTTGCTGAACCCCAATATCATTTGCCGCAAAACCTTTCAAGGCTTCTGAAATTTTTCCGCGTATCGAAACCATTGCGAGTTCGCGGGCTTGCAAAGCATCGGTCAAATCCTTGATTTTTTTCTCATTGGCGTTCAAATATTTACGCAATTCGTCCACATTTCCCGATTGGTCTTTGATTTGGGACTCCATGAGGCGCAATTTTTTTTCTCTTTCGTCGAGGTCTTTTGTGCGTCTGGATAGTTCGTCGCGCAGCGAATTTCGTTCGGACGTAGAGCTTTCGATGGCGTTGCCGTGTTCGTAGCGCATGGTTTCGATTTGGCTTTTTTGCTCTTCCGAAACGTTGTAAAGGCTGCCGTAACGGGCTTTCCAATCTTGCAAATCGCCTTCGAGTGCAGTGATGGTTTTGTTGAGTGCGTTTGCGCTATCCAACAAATTTTGTTTTTCTTTTCGGACGGATTTCAGCAAATCAAGTTCTCGTTGCACCATGTCTTTTTCGAGCAAAAGTGCGGTGTGTTTTTTGTTGCTGACACAACTTGAAAATGTGGCAAACGCAATAAAAAGTGTTGCTGCCAAGAAAGAAGTAGTTTTTTTCATAGTAAAATTTATAAAAATATTATAAAAATTTTGTTAGAAATAAAAGATTGATTTTAAAGAAAAACAGGCGCAAAAATATAAAAATTCGAGACGAAAAAGCCCCCCCCCAGTATATTTCTTCATTTTTTTAGTTTTTTTCTTTATTTTTGCTTGAAAAGTTATTTTTTTTGAAGAAATTCTTTTTTTTATGGAAACAATTTGTAATTTTGCGCGCATTTTTCCCGAATAAAATCTTTTGTCTATCAACTACTTAGGATTTGAAAGGCTAGAATGCGCATTTTTTATTTTTTTTTTCATTTAAATATTTTTAAAAAAATGCAAGTTGTACAGTTAAATGGCACATTGCGCTCTGGTTTGGGCAAAAAAGCGACGCGAGACGACCGCTCCCAGCAAGCAATACCATGTGTTCTTTATGGCGGCGGCGACCCTGTTCACTTCAACGCACAGCCGTTGGAGATTCGCCACGTCATCTACACGCCAGATTTTAAAATTGCGGAGATTACGGTAGATGGCAACACCTATCGCTCTATTTTGAAATCGGCACAATTCCACCCCGTTACAGACAAGTTGTTGCACGCAGATTTTTTGCGTTTGACACCGAATGTAGCCATCAAAGCCGAAATTCCAGTGCGTTTCAGAGGTCAGTCTCCGGGTGTTAAAGTTGGCGGAAAATTGCTTCAAAAAGTACGTAAAGTGGCAGTAAAATGCACACCAGAGGCTTTGGTAAGCGAACTTTTCGTTGACATTTCGACGCTCGAGCTTGGTCAAACGACGCGAGTTCGCAACGTTGAAATTCCTGAGGGAATTGAGTTGATGATGCCGGGCGCATTGCCAGTTGCATCTATCGAAATCCCACGCGCATTGCGTGCGGCGGCAGCAGCCGAAGCAAAAGCGAAAAAATAATCAGCTTATTTTCGTTTTTTTTTTGAATTGGAATAAAAATAATTTTTTTTAACCAATACATTTTTTTCGATTTTCGTTGAAGAAACGTTGCAAAGGGTAGCTGCTTTGCAACGTTTTTTCTTTTCAAAATCCCTCAAAAATGGGTTTTATACTGGGGGGGGGCTTTTTTTATGGCAATTTAACTTTATATCTTGGAATATCTTTCTTATTCTTTTTTGTCTTGAAAGCAATAGTTTTAGCTTCTTCAGATGTCCTAAAATTTTCAAGTATTCCATATCTTCTTAATACAGTTACCTCTTGGGTAAATTTTTCAGTCTCTGTATTGCTTATATTCAATGCTCTAAAAATATCATTACTTGAAATCTCTTTATCACCAAGTCCAAGCAAAATAATTTGCTTCTGATTTTTCGACAAGTTGAATTTATCAAACTGTTGTAACCATTCTACTTGTTTTGTACTAAAAATTGTCTTATTTGAAAGCGTTACTCTAAACCAAAGTCCATTTGAATATAGTTCAGGTTTTTCGAGTTCTTGCTCTTGCATTAGACTGAAAATTCTCTTCATCCCTTCTCCCAGTTCTCGCATTAATTTATTTTCTCTCAAAACTCGTGCTATTAGAGAATTTCGAGATTCGTGTGAACCCTCTAATTCATATAAATTTTTAATCGTCAAAGTTGAAATCAAAGCACCAGGGCTTTTAACTTCCATTCTATCATTAAAAATATAAATTTCAATAGCATTTGTAATACTATAATCTCTATGTGCAATTGCGTTTAGAATAGCTTCTCGAACAGCATCTTCGGGATAAATATATTTCTGTTCAAATTGAGAATTAGCTCCAAACTCGGTTTTGTAAGCTAAGTATGACCGTAAATGTTCCCAGGATTTAATTACTAATTCAAAAATATTTCCTTTCACTGTATCATCACTGATAACATTATATTTTTCTCCTGATTCTAATGTATTTCCTTTACCTTAAGAAATCGCACTTGACT
>JBJOPA010000113.1:0-5848 GCA_046051005.1 Bacteroidota bacterium | reverse complement strand
ATGGATTTGAAAATGCTCCGATTAGTTTCAACTGCGGCAATTTTTTGACTAACAACGCCATGCCTTCTCTCGCCAATGGCTCGTCGTCTATGATGATGCAATTCATATTTAATTATTTTTTATATCGGTATTTCTACCTGTACCGTAAATGTTTTTTCGGCTTCGATGGTCCGCATTTCGTATTCATTTCCGTACAACAATTGGAGTCGTTTTTGGATATTTGCTAGCCCAAGCCCCTCAAAAGTCCCCCCACCCCCCAAAGGGGGAATAAAAATATCCCCTCTTTGGGGGGTGGGGGGACTGCTTTTTGAATTTTGAATTTCAAAAAATAAACGTTTTTTTCCGTTTTCTTTTGTAATGATTTGAAAGGAAATATCTACAAACGTAGCGGCGGAACTGTTGCTGTGCTTGATGGCATTGTCCACAAAATTGGTAAACAACAACGGCGGCAGTCGCAGGGCAAGCAATTGCTCCCGCTCTGCTAACGTCTCGTTTTCATTTTCTCCAATTTTTATGCGCACCGTCAAATCATCTCTCCTTATTTTCTCCAATTCTAAATATTGTCTCAACACATCAATATCTTTTTTCAACAATACGTTATCGTGTTGGCTGTCATAGATTTGATAGCGCATTACGTCCGATAGCCCCAACACGATGTCCACCGCTTTTTGGGGTTTTGTTTGAATCAAGACGTGTAAATTGTTTAATGTGTTGAATAAAAAATGTGGATTTACTTGATTTTTGAGTTGTGTCAATTCGGTTTGCATTTTTTCTTTTTCGAGCGTGACGAGGCGTTTTTGGTCGGCAATCCATTCCTTAAAAACGCGATAGCCTGTGGTGGCACCCAAAAACATCATCGGATAAACGATGCCTTCTACGATGTTGATGAGCGTGAGCGGGACGGCATCTTTTGCATTTTTACCAAAATAAAGCACCCAAATTTGTTGCGTAACATAATTTAATATAAAAAACAATCCACCCAAACAGATGCAAATAATAAAATATTTCAAAAATTCATTCTTCTGTAAATAACGTGGAATCAATACGAAAATGTTGAAATAAATGACCGCAATAGCGAAAAGTGCATTTATTAATTTCCCAATATAAAAAGCGGTGACATCTACGTTGACTTTTGCCGCATAATAAATGTTTGCTTCTATGTTGAACAATCCATAATCAGAAAAAATCATCGCCCACAACAGCAAATGCCGAAGCCAAGCCCAACGCCGATGGGTCAAAAAAATGAGAAACGGATTGGCGGGCAACGCTTCCACCTTTCGGGGGGATTGAGGGGGGACAGGCATGTTAACAGACTTTTTTTAAAGAAACGTGATATTAAATTTATAGAAAAAACAGACAAAATTACGATTTTCACAAAGAATGACGAACAAAAAAAAATGGTAGTTTATTAACAAATTGTGGTTACGTTTTTAAACTACCCTTTTCATCAAAAATTTCAACTAAACAAAATCTAACCCAACAGATTAGTTTTCTTTATTTTTTAAGTACGAGGTTGTAAAAAATGCTTTTTCTTCTCCCTTTTGGGGGGATTGAGGGGCGAATATACTGGGGGGGGGCATTTTTACTGTTTTTTCTTGAATGTTGACAACGAAGTGACGAAGCCGATGTCCAACGTAAATTGTTCAAACTGGAAAAGCCACGCGAAATCACTCGTAAAAGGAGCAAATCCTATTTGCGTATAAAATTTGAACGGAAGATTCAATTTTGGCATAAAATCGTATCCCGCGCCCACAAAAGTTTTCACCAAGAAATAATTTTTCGTAGCAGATTTTGTCGTCTCCGAGCCATCTGGATTTTTCACATACGTTGTCGGGCGAACGGTCGCATCTCGAACATAGCCCACGCCCAAATTGAGCTGCGTAAAAATGCCGCTGTGCTGATAAGTCGTTCGTTTAAGCCAACTCGTGGTGAACCCAATCCCCCTTTGCAAATCGGCTTGGTTGAACAAGGAAAAATCAACGGCGAGATAATTTTCTTTCGTCCGCTCAAAATTTTTGATGGACACGCTTCTTTTTCTGAACATAAATTCTCCGCCAAGCACAAAACCCGGATAGTTGAACGTCGCGTTTGTCCAATATGCCAATTTGACATTGGGCGTTTTGTCTTTTTCCAACTTTTCGACCTTTCGCCATTGGGCATTCGCCGAAAAATAAAAAGATAGACAAACAAGGATTAACAATATTTTTTTCATTTATATTATTTATTTTTTTATTTATAAAAATTAAATTATCACCAATTTGGTTTTTTAACGACCATCAAAACGGCATTAAAAAACCAAACTGACTGATAAAAATGGCTTATCGAATCGTTAATTTTATGATTCTATCGTCTTCTGCTTTTGGCGAACCGCGCCCATCTCGATTGCTGATACAGATATAAAAAGTGCCGTCAGGTGCTTCGTAAATATCTCGCATTCTACCATACGTGCTTTTCATATATTCTTCAACGCGCAAGATTTTTTTAGGGTCGTTGGGGTCAATGACAGCGCGGTGCAAGGTTTGTCCACGCAAACTGACGAACAAAAACGAGCCTTTCCACTTGCCATTTTTGACAAAAATCGCGCCCGCAGGTGCCCATGTTGTCGTCGTACCGCTGTTGAAAATCGGCGAAACCAACCCATCTCTCGTTTGCGGACCAACGATGAGGGGCCAACCATAGTTTTTACCTTTTTCGACGATATTGATTTCATCGTTGCAGCAACCGCCGCCCAACACGCCACCCGAAGGACCATGTTCGGTTACAAAAAGGTTATTCGTACCCGGTTGCCACGCAAGTCCCTGCACATTTCTGTGACCATACGTCCAGACGTAAGAATTTGGGAAAGGATTGTCCGCAGGGATTGTGCCGTCGGTATTTAAACGAAGAATTTTACCGTTTAGGCTCGCCAAATCTTGTGGTTTCGAGTCGTCAAACCCATCGCCGACTGTCCAATACATTTTGCCGTCGGGACCAAATTTAATCGGACCACCGTTGTGATTTAATTGACCTCTGATGCCGTCAATCAAAATTTTATCCTCTTTGCCCGTGTTTGTACCCGCCGTTTCTTTGCAGCGCACGATGCGATTGTTGAACTTCCAATCAGGCGTTTGATAGGTGTAGGCGATGTAAACGTAGCCATTTGTAGCAAAATTAGGGTCAAGTGCGATGCCCAAAAGTCCCGATTCCGATTCTTCAATGATGTTGGTCAGGTTGAGCCAAGTCGTCATCACACCATCTTTCACGACGCGAATCCGACCTTCGCGCTCCGTAAAAAATATCCGTCCGTCGCCAGCAAATGCCAATTGCCAAGGCGTTTTTAAATCTTTTAACCATTCCTGCGTTACCAAAGTAACAGAGTCGTCGCTTTCTGTCTTTTTACAAGCTGTCAAATTTAATAGCAAAAATAAAAAACAAAAAAATCTTTTCATAACAATCTTTTTTTGAATACAATGATAAAATATTTTGAAAATTTTAATAGTAATTAAGCGAAATACTGGGGGGGTAGCTTTTTGGGCATTTTTTTTAAAAATATTTCACTTAACATCGAATTCGATTTACAAAATTAGGGGAAGAAAATATATCGAAGACAGACATTTATACCAAACCCATGTAATCAAGGGTTATGATGGTGTTTTTTTTATACTTTTATTTTTGAAGCAATTGCCTTTATGGTTATTTTTATCCAAAAAAATAAGAAGCAGTCGCGTAATCTTTTCTTAAAAACTGCGTTTCATAAAATTGTGGATAAAAAAAAAGCTGCACCGATACCCCCCAGTATTCGTGCAGCTTTTGTTGTATTTTTTTATTATTTTTTCGAAAAAATTTTGATTTCAAGAAAATTCGCGTTCCATGCCTCGCGTTGATATTTTTATCCCCCCTTTGGGGGGCGGGGGGGCTTTAAATTTTTCGTTTCAAAACGTCTTTCAACGCGGCGATATTTTCAGGGAATAAGAATTTGAAACCAGTTTTTTCTATTTTTTCAGCCGAAACACGATTGCTGTTCAAAACAACGGTTGACATTTCACCCAATGCAATTTTCAAGGCGAAAGATGGCGCAGGCAATAACAACACAGGTCGCGACAATGCCGTCCCGAGATTTTTAGTGAACGTTTTATTGGTCACGGGCGCGGGCGCAACGGCGTTAAAAATGCCATTCATGGCTTCGTTTTCAAGTGCAAACTGGAACATGCGCGCCACGTCTTCGATGTGAATCCAAGAATAAAATTGTTGTCCGTTACCAAAATAAATACCCATCAGAAAATTAAATGAAATCAACATTTTGGGCAACGCACCGCCTTTGGTCGAAAGCACAATTCCGATGCGCAAAGCAACGCTTCGCACGCCCGTTTGCGCAACAGTTTGGGTGGCAGCTTCCCAAGCCAACGTACTTTCCGCCAAAAATCCATGCCCTGCATCGGCGTTTTCGGTAAGCCATTGGTCGCCGCGTTCGCCATAAAAACCAATCGCTGAAGCCGCTACGTATGCCTTGACGCGATGCGGTTTCGTTTTCAAAAAATCGGCAATCAATTGGGCAGATTTGGTTCTGCTTTCAATGATTTCTTGCTTTGTTTTTGTAGTCCATCTGCCGTCCGCAATGCCCGAACCTGCTAGATTGATGATAAAATCAGCCCGCAACAAAGGCGTTTCGTCTATTGTTCCTGCCGACGGATTCCAAGCAAAAGTGGGGAAACGCGCCGCAAGATTTTGCTTTCGACTCAACCACAACACTTCATAACCTGATGCTGCCAGCAACTCCGACAACTGTTTTCCTATCAAACCAGAACCGCCCGCAATGACCACCGTTTTCATACACTCATTTATTTTTAATTTCAAAAAAAATTGAATTTAATTAACACCAAAGCCGCCGATAAGTTTAGTGTTTTTTTTGTTTTGCGTTCGCGTCCACCAACGATTGACGCGCCAAACCGCCCACGCACTCGCCGAACCCAACAGCGCACCACCCAATACATCACTCGGATAATGCACGCCCAAGTGCATTCTTGAATAGGCAACGCCACCCGCAAACGCATACGCAGGCGCAATGACATACCATTTTGGATAGCGTAAACTCAATGAAGTGGCAGCTACAAATGCCACCGTCGTGTGTCCAGAAGGGAAAGAAGTCGTTTTCTCTTCCATTTTTGGAAAAAAATATTGCGGATAGGCAACAAAAGGGCGCGGACGGTTGGCAATATTTTTGGCGATATACATCGTTCCGACAGCGATTGCCCACGCACCACCCATTTCGATGGTCTGCCATTTGAGATTTTTTTTCTTATCCGCGTCTTTTTCTAACAAAAAAGCGATGCCGCTTCCGACCGTCGGCAACACGCTGATAGGCGCGGCGGCATTGCTCAAAGCACGCCAAAATGGGTCGCTATACTGGGGGGTAGGCGTGTGCAAGGTTTTCAACCACTTCACGTCTAACGATTGCGAAAAAACGGGTAAAACAACGAATGAAAACATTACAACAAAACTATTTCTTACCATAAATACTACTTTTTAAAGATATTAAATGAAAATTAAACGATGTTAACGCCGTGTTAAGTGTATTATAGAAACAAATTACATATTTGAAAATAGATTTATCTTTGTTTCTGTAAAAAAGTTAACTAACCTATTGACCAATGAGAATAAATATCCATACAATTTAAACCAGCCTAACAATCAACCATTTGAGAGTTTTTTTTGCCAAACTTTACAATTTTTATTAGAATTTTACATTATTATTATTTCATATTCTCAAATTGTTTTAAATAATGGAATTTATCTACGAATTAATTTCTGAACGAAATGCCATTAGTTTCTCCAATGCCATGTTTTTTTCATTTTTTGAAGGAACATTTAT
>JBJOPA010000112.1:0-5510 GCA_046051005.1 Bacteroidota bacterium | reverse complement strand
CTGGATTTTCAAGCAATTTGATTGCGTCCACGACTTCCGAATCGTTGCGCAAGGTAATTTTGATTTGTCCTTTTTGAAACGCATATCGCTCTACAATCATACGTTCCAATTCTTTGACAATATCGTCTTTGTGGTTCAAAATTTCGGTGCGTTTGTCGCCCATTATTTTGGTTTTAATGGTCGCAATTTCGTTTTGAACAGATGCCGAATAGCCTTCTTTTCCCATATTTTCTTCCAATTGTTTCAACAATTTTTCAGATTCGGAATCATATTTGAAACCGCGTTCTTCCAAAAATTTGACAAATTCGTCGAATTGGGTAAATCGAAATGCTTCGGGGTCGCCGATGGTTTCGTGTTGCAACGCATATTGTGTTGCATAATCGAATAATAAAAATTTATCTTTCAAAGTTTTCACCAAACCATAATCACTTGATTTTTCAAGCATGATGTCGGGCTTAATTCCGCCCCCCCCCAGTACTTTTCGACCTGCGCGGGTCAAACGTTGCTCGCGTTGTGCATCGGGAATTTCTACGGGCTTGCCTTTTTCATAGCGCACCGACTGAATGCAACGACCTGACGGCACATAATATTTTGCCGTTGTGACTTTCAATTTTGCATTGTATCCCAAGTCGCGCACGTTTTGCACCAATCCTTTGCCGTAGCTGCGTTGCCCCATCACGACGGCGCGGTCATAGTCTTGCAAACTGCCCGACACAATTTCAGAAGCCGAAGCCGTGCCTTTGTCCACCAACACCACGATGGGCATTTCTTCATCAATCGAAGCGTTGAGGGTTTTGTAGCTTCTGTCCCATTCCACCACTTTTCCGCGTGTGGTGACAATGGTGTCGCCTTTTGGCAACCAAATGTTACAAATATTGACGGCTTCGTGTAGCAAACCGCCACCATTTCCACGCAAATCAAGCACAACGCCTGACATTTTAGGATTTTTGGCTTTCAATTCTTTAAACGCATTTGCTACGTTTGCGCCCGCATCGCGGCTGAAAGTAGTCAGAATGATGTAGCCAACACGTTCGTTCAACATGCCCGAATAAGGCACGTTTTGTTCCGTGATTTCTTCGCGCAAAATTTTGAGCGTCACGTCTTTGGTTTTCCCGCCTGCGATGGGACGTTGCACGACGAGCTCAACGTCTGTCCCCGTCGAACCTTTCAAGATGTCGTCGAGTTCGTCCAAATCTTTTTTAACCGCCGATTTGCCGTCCACCGAGAGAATGCGGTCGCCAAATTTCAAGCCTGCTTTTTGCGCGGGCGAACCCTCGAACATGGATTCGACGAACAAATAGTCGCCCGACTTTTGAAAGGCTACGCCAATGCCGCTATATTTTCCTTCGGTGATGTAACGATAGCCTTCGATTTCACTTTCTGAAATATAATTGGTGTAAGGGTCAAGCGAATTTAACATGGCATCAACGCCAATCCGCATGAGCTTGGACGGGTCGAGTTCGTCAACATAGTGCATGTTGAGTTCTTTGTAGAGACCCGTGTAGATTTCAATGTTTTTAGAAATCTCGAACATTTTGCCGTGGTCTTCGCGACGTTTGGCGGCTACGCCCAACACAATCAACAATACCGCGACCCAAAAACTTTTGAGTTGTAGAACGTTTAAATATTTTTTCATATCAATGCTTTTTTTTGCTACCTATATATAACGTGTAAAAATGGTCGTAAGTTGTGTCAATATGCAACAAAACCAAAAAGTGCAAACTTCATTCCCTATTTTTTGAATCTATCCAAATCGTAACGGGACCGTCGTTGAGCAATCGCACTTTCATGTCCGCGCCAAAAATGCCCGTTTCAACGGGTTTGCCCAACAACAAACCGAGTTGCGCAATCATTTGTTCGTAGAGCGGAATGGCGGTTTCGGGGCGTGCCGCCTGCGTGTAAGACGGGCGATTTCCTTTCTTCGTGGCGGCGTGTAACGTAAACTGACTGACCAGCAAAATTGAACCCCCAACGTCCAAAACTGACCGATTCATCAGCCCCGCGTCGTCGCTAAAAATGCGTAAATTTATAATTTTTTGCGATAGCCAAACGATGTCCGATGCGTCGTCGGCAGCCTCGATGCCAACAAAAATAAGCAATCCTTGCTCGATGGTTCCAACCTTTTTTTCTTCCACAGTTACCGATGCTTCGGAAACTCTTTGAATCAATACACGCATTTTTTTGCCGTTTTTTGTTCTAAAAATGCCTTTTATACTGGGGGGGGGCTATTTTTTGTAGAACAAGTTCTAAACAATTCGATTTTTAAATTTTTATAAATATTTGATAATCAACGTTTTAAATCAACTCGCAATTCACATCGTTTCGTGCAAAAAACGTTGGTAAACACTGCTTTTCTCCACAGCTTTCCACATTTTTTTTGTCGAAAAAACGAACTCGACCGCCTTGTGTGGGAAACCGTGCAGCTTTCCACAACGGGACTCCACAAATGACATCGGTTTTAAGATGTGAACATTTTAAACGGAATCGAAATGTGGAAAGTTGGGAAAACTTTCTGCAAAAATCCATAATTATTTGAATATCAATGCTTTTGAGAAAAAAAAACTTTTTTTTTATGTTGATAACTTTGATTTATTGTTTGCAACGTGTTGGTGGAACATTCGATTCCACACTTCTCCACTTCCTAACACGCCTAATAACAATAAGAAAGAGATAAAAAAATTTTAAATTAAATTATTAAAGACAATTGCATTTTTGCGTTTTGGTGTGGAACATTTTTGAAAAAAGGCTACCCCCCAGTATCTCGCGCCTGCATGATGCGCATTCGAGCAAAACGCCGTAACTTTGTGGCTTCGCAAAAAAAATAAAAATATTGAAAAAAAAGAAATGGAAAATTTTTTTGAGTTCTATGATTTGCCCGTTTCGTTTGGCATGGACGCGGCATTATTGAAAAAAAAGTATTTAATCAATTCTCGAAAATATCACCCCGATTTTCACACCTTGGCATCGGAGGAACAGCAGGCGGAAATATTGGCACTTTCCACGCGCAACAACGCGGCGTTCAAAACCTTGTCGGACGGGGATTTGCGAATGGCGTATATTTTGGAATTATACGGGCTATTGGGCGACCAACAGCAAAATGAAACCATGCCGCAAGATTTTTTGATGGAAATGATGGAAATAAATGAGGCTTTGATGGAATTAGAGTTTGATTTTGACAAAACGGCTTTTGAACGTATCAAAAACGACATAAATAATTTACAATCAACGATTTATGAAAATATAAAAACCGATTTTGATGCCTTTGACAACAACCCAGACGAAGCGGAGCGAAAAAAAAATGCAAAAAAAATAAAAAATTTTTACTTAAAATCGCGTTACCTCTTGCGTATTCAAAAAACTCTTTCTACCTTTGCGTCGCTTTAAAAGAAAAGCATCAAAATTAGTACTGCCTCTGTGGCGGAATTGGTAGACGCGCTGGACTCAAAATCCAGTGATAGTGATATCGTGGGGGTTCGATTCCCCCCGGGGGTACTAAAAAATTAGGTCTTGTTTCGAGTTATCGAGGCAAGACTTTTTTCTTTTTTTTCCACAATTTTTTGAAAAACGATACAACTTATTTATAAAAAATTGTATTTTTGAAACTTGAATTTGATAGAAAAAAAATGTTTATTTCTCTGTTTTCTTTTTTTGGAAAAAAGGTAACGGAAAAGCAAAAAGGAAGTCTATTAATTTAAAATCCAAACGATGCCAACAACAAAACTTTTTTTTGTAGAAATAACACCAAATTAGTTGTCGAAAAATTTTTTCGAGAAAAAAAAGTTCCCTAACCGAGTATTTCGACTAAAATTATAACGATTTTTGTTGAAGTGCCATTAAAATTTTTTATTCAAAAAATGAAAATTGTTGGTACAAAAAACACCAAACAGACGAAAATGATGCTCCAATCACTGGGCATTGTTGCGCCTAAAAACGTCTTTTCCAATGTCTCACGCGAGGCACTCATCGAAGAAACCCTGCGACGAGGTCAAGGCACGCTGACCGATACGGGCGCGTTGTCTATCCACACGGGCAAATTTACAGGCAGAACGCCCAAAGACCGTTTCATTGTGAAAGACGACCTGACAGCGTCTGTGTTGGACTGGGGGGCGGTAAATCAGCCTTATCCTGCCGAAAAATACGATGCCTTACGCGCCGAATTGGTAGCCTATTTCAAGGGGAAAGATATTTTTGTCCGCGACAATTTTGTTTGCGCCGACCCAGAATATCGCCTCAATGTGCGCACCATTACGGAATATCCTTGGGCAAGTTTGTTTGCCGATAACATGTTCATGCGCCCTGCAACGGTGACAGAAGCCGAAAATCAGTCGGCAGATTGGACAATTTTGCAAGCACCAGGTTTTGAATGCGACGCAGCAAAACACGGAACCAATCGCGGCAATTTTGCCATCATGAATTTCAAAAGAAAAGAAATCATCATCGGCGGAACGGGCTACACAGGCGAAATCAAAAAAGGTATTTTTGCGGTCTTGAATTTTGAATTGCCGCATCTGCACAAGGTTTTGTCCATGCACTGTTCGGCAAATGTGGGCGAAAATGGCGATGCCGCCGTCTTTTTTGGGCTTTCAGGAACGGGTAAAACGACACTTTCTGCCGACCCGAACCGCCAACTCGTAGGCGACGACGAACATGGTTGGAGCGAAAACGGCGTGTTTAATTTTGAAGGCGGTTGCTATGCAAAAACCATCAATATCACGGAGCAATCAGAGCCAGAAATCTATCGCGCCATCAAACATGGTTCGATTTTAGAAAATTTGACGTTCATTGCAGACGAAAATGGCGACGCTACGCGCATACCTGACTACGCGAGCAAAGAAATTACTGAAAATACGAGGGTTTCTTATCCAATTTTCCACATTCCAAATGCCTTGATTCCCTCAAAAACGGGACATCCAGAAAACATTTTCTTTCTCACTTGCGACGGTTTTGGCGTATTGCCGCCCATTTCGCGGTTGACAAAAGGACAAGCCATGTATCACTTCATTTCGGGTTATACGGCAAAAATTCCTGGAACGGAAGATGAAGTTTCAGAACCAACACCTACGTTTTCGGCTTGTTTCGGCGCGCCATTTTTGCCATTGCACCCTACAAAATATGCCGAAATGTTAGGAGAATTGATGGAAAAACACGACGCAAATGTTTGGTTGGTCAATACGGGTTGGTCAGGCGGAGAGTTTGGAGTGGGCAGTCGAATCAAATTGCGTTACACTCGCGCCATGATTACGGCAGCCTTGACGGGCGCATTGGACAATGTCAAATTTGTTGAACATGATATTTTTGGCGTACAAATGCCGACCACTTGCCCTGATGTTCCTTCGGAGTTGCTCAATCCGCGCATGATGTGGGCAAATCCAAACGAATACGATGCACAGGTCAATGATTTGGCAGCGCGATTCGTCAATAATTTCAAAAAATTTGCTGGAAAAGCAAATCCTGAAATTATGAAAGCAGCACCACGCATTTCTGTTCCATAAAAAATAGAAAATCTTCAA